>JAGQPO010000557.1 GCA_020426665.1 Planctomycetales bacterium | reverse complement strand
CGCTGCCGCCGTCGATGTAGTCGTTTCCTTGTTCGCCAAGAATTCTGTCCGATTCGCTGCCGCCAAACAGCCAGTCGGTACCCTCACCGCCGCGAATCAGGTCGGCCCCGTCGGCGGCAATGCCGGCAACACTTTGACCGCCAACGATTTTTGGAACAAACAACTCGGCTGGTAAGACATAGTTGCTGTAGCCGATCGTTGCGGTTGCATCATCGACCATTGTGGTCGCTTCATCGTAACGCAATGGTTTTTCAAACAGTGACTGAACCGAGAGCACAAAATTAGCCGCGTCGTAAGCGGCGATACCACCCCAAATCAAGTCGTTACCTTGGTCACCGCTCAGATCGTCATCGCCGAGTCCACCGACCAGAAGATCGTCACCGGCGAGTCCCCGGGCGCGATCGTTACCCGTGCCGCCGTCGATGAAATCATTTCCGAGTGAACCGTAAAGAGTGTCGTTGCCCGCTCCGCCACCAAGAACATGTCCGGCTGCCGACGAATTGCCGTTTGCGTCGTCATCGGCGAAGATCAAGTCATTTCCGTCGCCGCCATCGATTTGATCCACGCCGCTACCACCGCGCAAGGTATCGTCGCCGGCATCGCCGTGAATTGTGTCATCGCCGCTGCCGCCATCGACGTCATCATTCCCGCTGCCGCCGGAGAGAGTGTCGTTTTGTTTTCCACCAATGATGACGTCGTCGTCATCACCGCCGTCGATGTTGTCGGCGCCCTCGTCACCGAGCAATCGGTCGCGCCCCGCCCCGCCTTCGATGCGGTCATCTCCGAAACCGCCTTCGATTTGGTCATCGCCTGCGCCGCCGCGAAGGATGTCATTGCCTCGGCCACCCTGGATCAGATCGGCACCGTCTTGTCCGTCGATGTCATCGGCACCGTCGCCGCCAAGAATCTGGTCGTTACCGGTTCCGCCTCGAAGCGAGTCTTCGTTGATACCGCCGTCCAGATAATCCGCGCCGGCGCCGCCGTCCAACGTATCGTTTCCGATGCCGCCGGTCAGCAAATCGTCCCCGTCTCCGCCAATCAACAGGTCGTCTCGGTTGCCGCCCGTCAGCGTGTCATTACCGGAACCGCCGTAAAACGTGGTCATCCCACCGCCGGCCGTCAACAGATCGTTGCCGGCACCGCCATCGATCACGACAGGGATCGTCACATCGTTCGCGATGGTAACCTGATCATTTCCCAATCCCGCATTTCCCATGATCGAAGTCACGCCCACGATGTCTCCGGTGCGCATGCCCTGGCCTTGGACCACAATTGAACCGGGCTTAGAACCGGCGAGCACTCGGTAGTTGTCGTCTCCACTGGTGAACTTCAGTGTCAATTCGTTTCCGCTTCGGCTGGTCAGCGCCGCGAGTGCGACCTCGGGGCTGTTACGGCCGAGTTCGAAGTCGACCAAGGTTGCGCGAGCAATTTGGAATTCTTCGGAGTAGAACAGCACTCGGTAGTACGCATCCAAACCGGCCTGTACTTTCCCGCTGACGTCGAAAACAAAAAGTGGATCTAGCGAAAGATTGTCAAGGAGTTCAGACCCGCGAACACGTCCGTCTTGATTGTTGTCATGCAGATTGAAATTGACGCCGGCAAAGACACCGCCTTTCACCCCGGCTTCGGCAACCAGCGCGTTCAAACTTGCACCGGCCGTCAAACTGCCGCGAAGATAAACTTCGGCGACATCGGCGCCGGTACCATCGGGGTTCAGACGATCGCTGACGAAGAAACCGTCTAGTAATTTTCCGAGATCACCGGTTTTAGAATACTGGTTGATACCCGACGTGTCATAGCCGAACGCAAAGTCGGCGCCCGCGGTGATCCGTCCGCCGAAATTGGCGAACAGACCCGGGATCGGTGTCGGGAACGATTGGTTGTAATTGAAGTCGAGCTCCAGCTTTGGGGCGTCGAACAGAAACAGGTCGACATCTTTCCCCAACAGCAGCTTGAAAACAGTAGAAGGTTTTTGCAGAAGTGGAAAACTCAAAACACTCGCAGTTTTGGACAAATTCGATTTAAACCCGCCACCCGGGATCGATCCTGTTCCGATGGAATCCAATGCCGACTGTTCTGTGAACGCATCGATCGCCAACTCCTTTTGCGTCGGATCGACGTTGGCCGCACCGGGCGCATAAGCACCCAAAGCATCCGCAGCAACACTGAATTGCCCCAGGCTGACCCATTCGTTGGATGCGTCAAACGAGTCGGGCCCGGGCAGGCTGGTGATCAAGTCGTTGACATTGATCATTGCATCGATAAACGGTTTGACTTTCGCATTACCGAACGAGGCGGCGATGTCCACCAAAGTCACGTTGCGACCGGCCAGATCACTGATCACCGGCAGTCGCTGCTGCAGCACTTCGATGATCGGTTGAACGGGTTGGAGGACGTCCTGGACCTTGCCCAACACATCGCCGACGAAGCCGCCGAAGAATTCGCCCAAATTCATTTGGACGTTTTCAAAGTTCACCTTCAACGGTTCATCCGTCGTTGGCGTGAAAGGCGTGTTGGTCGGATCGTTAGGGTCGGCAAGTCGGCTTCCAAATCCCCAGTCGACCCGCAAGTTCGTACGCAAACTTGGTAAGACATTCGGGTCTCCGATACTGGCCGTCAGCAGCAAGTCGGTTGTTGCCGAAGCGACCAGTTCATGGCTGATGACGTCCGAAAAACTTCCGGCGAACATTTCGCTGAGCGTCAGTTTGTCACCGCCGCTGGGGTCGGTGAAGTTAACGATAAAGTCACCGTCGAAGCGAGTTTCATTGTCCCCGTTGGTCGCGCTGATACCCAGCAAAGCCAATTGTCCTGTCGCATCAATTTCCGGAATCGTTGCGTCAAACGAGACCGTCAGACCCGAGTCGACCGTGTCGAAATAGAATCCATCAGTCTTGCTGACGCCGAAACCTAGCCGAAATTCAAACCCGAAGTCCAACTGAACTTTGGCGTCCAGATCGAAGTTCAATCCGGGAAGCCCCAAATCAAAATCGACCGGCAAATCGATTGTGTCGATTGCTTTGCCCAACAGGATGTCAAAGTCAACTTGATCCCCTGACGTCATGACCATCACGTCGGCCTGGGAAATCACATTGTCACCGCTCAGGTCGGCCAACAGGTTTAAACCGTTAGGACCGAGCGCTGCAAAGAGTCCCTCAGCAACTTTTGCCGACCCTTGATCAGCGAGATTCGAAACGTGGTTCAACACCGACGTTTTGATATCGACCAAGAAGTCAGCTTCGTCGGCCAACGCGTCGCCGATGATCGGCAGCGGCACACCCAAGACGTCGCCCTTCATTGTGTCGATCAGCAGATCAAAAGCGCCTTCCCAACCACCGACAAGTGCCAGCAGGTTGTCGCCGATGTTTCCGAGCGAATTGATTTTGTCTTGAAAAGCTTGCTTGACGTCTTCGCCATCGAAAGCCAAGTCGGAGTTCAGATCGATCGGGTTGGCAAAGCCACTGTCCCACAATCCAAATTGAAAGACCGGGTTGGTAAGATCCGCCACGTCCATTTGGATGTTGATCGGAGCGGTTCCCAGCGGTGCTTCAACCGGCAAACGAACAAACGCGCCGCCCGACGCGGTCGTCGTTAAATTTAGTGATTCGTCCAAGAAAAAATAGCGACCGTCGGCATCATTATATGCCAATTCAAATGTCGCCGGTGACAATGGATCGTTCGGATTCGCACCGGGGATGCCGATTCCAGCGACGCCGTCGACGATGCCGATTCCGAACGGGCCGAGCGAGGCTTCGAAGTCGATGTCGCTTGCCGATGCACCAGCGGTCAGAGTCAATCGAGTGCTGTTGGGATCGGCCGGATCGGTATACAAGAATGGTTTGACGCCTGCCGCGCTGACCTGGACACCGAGCGCCAATCGTGCGGCCGCACCGGCTGACAACGTTACTTCGGAAGATGCACCGACATCAACCAGATCACCGATGCCATTGAGTCCCAAGTCGGCCAAATCAACCGAAAGCGGATACTTGGCCTGAACCAACTTGTCCAACTTCAGATCAAACCGCACCGAGATGGCCGGGCTGGTCGATGTATCGATCAACAATCCGATCGCCTCTGCAGGCAATCCGGTGACTTGCTCCAATTTAGATTCCAAGCCTTGCAAACTTCCCGGCCCGGAGAGTTGCAACTTGTCAAGAATCGTCGAAA
>JAGQPO010000556.1 GCA_020426665.1 Planctomycetales bacterium | reverse complement strand
CGTTCAGCGGTCGCCATGTCGCCAGACGCCAAGGCGGCGCGGGACAGTACATTGATTCACGTGAATACTCACCCGGCGACGATTTGCGCCGCTTGGATTGGCCGGCAATGGGACGGACCGGGCGCGCCTACATTCGCCTGTACCAGGACGAAACCAATCTTTCGTGCCTCATGACATTGGACGCCAGCGGGTCGATGCACTTTGGCGCGCGTTCCAGAATGGACGACCATGGTTCCAAACTGGAATGGATGAAGTATTTCTCGACAGCGCTTTCGCACCTGATCGCTCTTGGAAAAGACCAGGTCGGAATCGCCGTCGCCAAACAGGAACAAATCGTCCCGCGATCCATGACGGCATGGTCGGTATCGCAGCAGCAATCGGATCAACGATTTCTTGCCCCGGGAGCCTCGCCACGGCACGTCCGGATGCTTCATTCACAGATCGCGAATTTGGTCGCCGGCGGAAAAACGGAACTTGCCCAATCACTTGACGACACTTTTTTGCGAACCAGGCGTCGCGGCGTGTTGATGGTTGTCAGTGACTTTTTGGTCAAGCCGTTGGATGACGTCATCCGCAGCCTCAGAAAGTTTCGCGGACGCGGATGGGAAACCATCGCCATCCATGTCGTTCATCCGGATGAGGAATCATTACCCAAAGGCATCGCATTCCGTTTCAGTGGACTGGAAGGGGAGTTGCCGGTGGATTGTCGGCCCTCGGAAATTCGGTCGGTCTACCAGGACCGATTTAACGCGCATTGTGTTCGCGTCCGCGACGGTTTACTGGGCGCCGGCTGTGACTACCGACGGTTCAGTACGTCGACTCCGTATTTGGAAGCGGTTCGTCAATTCCTCGTACCGCGCCGGGGTTAAATGAGTTTTCTGAATCCATTTGCGATGATGATTGGCGGCGCGGCTTTGGCGATGCCGCTGGTCGTTCACTTTTTGACGCGTCCGCGTCCCAAGCGTTTGCCGCTGTCGACGATCGAGTTTGTGTTCGAGTCGATTCGCCAGCGTCGCAGCCGCCACCGAATTCGCGACTTTCTGGTTTTGCTGTTGCGAGTGTTGGCGATCGCGTTGATCGCGATGGCGATCGCCAGGCCGAATCTGAATACTAATGTCGTGATCACACCGGGCGAATCCGATGTGAAGGTGGCACGCGTGTTGATCATCGACATCAGCCAAAGCATGTCGGCGGGCCGAGGCGGCAACCAGCCCATCGAACGGGCGCGAAGCGTTGCGGATCGTTACCTGTCCGCCGGCGAGGACTTGGTTGCGGATGTGATCTTTGCCGCCGCCAGACCCGCGCCGGTGTTCGAGCAGTTGTCAAGCAATTTGCCGGCGCTACGCCAATCGGTGCGTTCCGTCGACGTCAACGCACAATCAGCCGACGCGATGGGAACGATCAATCTGGCGGCAGAATTATTAAGCCGAACCGACGAATCGATGAAGCGTGAATTGGTCGTGATCAGCGATTTCCAGCGCAGCGATTGGGGAGCGGTTCGGTTTGATGCTCTCCCTTCGGACACCAAAATCCAATTGGAATCGGTGGCACTTGAATCACCCGACAACTTGGCGGTGCTCGCGATTCGCGCACCCGACCGAGTCATTGCGGGTGAAGAATTTCGATGCGAGGCAGAACTCGCCAATTACGGCGTCATCGATCGACCCGTCCGCTGCCAATTGAAGTGTGGCGTGTTAACGAAGACGGTTGAAAAGACGTTGCCACCAGGTGAATCTAGCGTCACGTTTTCGATGCAATTCGATCAAGCGGGTTGGCAAAGTGGTACGGTTCAGCTGATTGATGCCAACGATGATCTGCCTGCCGATGACCTTCGACCGTTGGCGCTACGAATTTCGCCTGCGCCACGCATCGTACTGTTAAGCGGGCAGAACCCCGACGTAAAACCGTCTTCAGGGTATTACCTGTCCCAAGCGATCAACAAATTGCGAGGGACCGAATCGGATTCGTCGGCCATTCGCGTGTCGGCACAAAAATTTGATGCATCGGCGACCGGCAATGCCGATGTGATTATCATCGATCACCCGGGACGTCTGGACAAGAAAACTCTTGGCCAACTGGGTGCGATGATGCGACGCGGTACCGGGATGATTTACGTCGTATCCGAACTTGCCGACGGAGTGAATCTGCAAGGACTTCAATCCGAAATGGGTTCCAGTTTGCAGTTGCCGGTGCGTTTTGTTCCTCCGGCACGCGGTCGCGCGAGGCGGGATTTGTCGGTGCTGGAAATCAGCCGGCGCGAACCACCGTTCGAAGTGTTCGGCGATGCACTGGATCTGGCACTTGCACCCATTCGTGTCGGCGGCGGATTGGGAACTGAGTTGACCGAAGAGTCATTGCAGGACCGAATCTTGGCCAGGCTTTCCGACCAAACGGCACTGTTAACGATGTCC
Source organism: Planctomycetales bacterium (assembly GCA_020426665.1). Lineage (GTDB taxonomy): Bacteria > Planctomycetota > Planctomycetia > Pirellulales > Pirellulaceae > Stieleria. The sequence goes on along the minus strand of JAGQPO010000556.1, from coordinate 6,594 downwards.
GACTGCGGGGCGGGTCGACTTGCGATTTTGAATTTGGATCTAGAGCAATCCAATTTGCCGGTGCTGACGGCTTTCTTGCCGTTGGTCGGCGAATTGACCACGGCGGTACTGCCCGCTTCGGGTTCGATCAGCGAAACGATATGCGGTCGGCCACTCGTCAAATTGTTGCCGGAAGATCTTTCGATCGAAGACGACGTAATCGCCGGCCCGACCAACGATTGGGCGGAAATCGCCGAAGGCTACGGCAATTGGGAGGCTTCGGGATCTGGAATGATTTGGAACTGGCCGCATCCGGACAGTCGAGGTGTTTACCAGGCGACCCTAAACAGCCGTGTGATTTTCCAGGTTGCGGTGTCAACGCCATCGGCCGAAAGCGATCTGAAGTCTCTGGATGCAAAGGTATTGGACGTCGAAGGCAAATCGGATCAACGCATCGGTTTTCGAAATGTCCGTGACGGAAACGAAGATAAAGACCGACTTTGGAATTGGCTGCTGGTCGCCTGTTTGATCGGACTTGTATTGGAAGTCTGCACACTGCGGGTGTTTCAGACATGATCGTCTACGAACCACAAATTCCGTGGAGCCTTTGGTGGGCGCTCACGTGTGGCTCGCTGGCCGCGTGGGTTTGGTATGCGTTGATCCGTGACAGCGGTCTGGGGCTGGTCCGACGCGGAGTCATTTTGACGTTGATGGCTCTGGCGATGTCGGCACCGCTGTACCTGTTATTGAACCCGACCTGGGTCGAGCCGATCGTGCCACCTTCGGGAAAGCCCCTGATCACCGTGCTGGTCGACGCCACGCAAAGCATGTTGGTCGAGGACTGTGACGACAAGTCTCGTTGGGGTTCGGCCATGGACGCCGCGTTGAAGTTGCAACAGTCGGCCGGCGCGACACATGACGTCATTATCTTGCGTTTCGGCCAAGTGACCGAACGAATCGATTTGGGAAAAGAAGGCAAGTTGCCGGACGGCAGCAATACCAATTTGGCGTCGGTGTTGCGTCATGCGATTTCGGTGGGACGCCCCCAAGGTCACGCCATCACATTGCTCAGTGACGGCGCCCATAACGTCGGATCGGCATTGTCCGTCGCGGCTGCGGCGGATAACGCAAAGGCGCTCGATGTGCCGATTTACACCAGCGTCTTTGGTGGGAATGTCGGGGCGACCAACCTGTCGATTTCCGTACGCAATCCGCAACTGATGACATTCCCCGAACGAAGCGTCGCGGTCAACGTCCAACTTTCCGGACGCGGATATGCCGGACGCTTGGTTACGGTCGGTTTGTACCAGCAAAACAGCTCGGAAGATCGCAAATCCGTGGCCGCAAAACGAGTGCGCATCGGAAAAGATGGACCGACCGAGGTTCATTTTGATTTGACGCCGCAAGATGCCGGCCTGTACCGCTACGTCGCCAGTGTCGATACGCTGGAAGGTGAAGCAACGGCGGCCGATAATTTGGCCAGCGTGCAAGTTCAAGTGATCGACCAGCCCATCCGCGTGCTGTTGTTAGAAGGCAAACCCTACTGGGACACAAAATTCTTGGCGTCAAATCTGGCCGCCGATCCATCGATCGAATTGACCAGTTTGATCCGCATCCGCGAAGATCGGCTGATGCGGCGTACCGACTATGCCAAACTGGGGCAATCATCGGGCGGTTCGTCCAGTGATTCACAGGACGGTGATCTCGCAGCCGACGCAGTTTGGAAGGTCATCGATTCGGGAACCAGCGACTGGAATGACCCCGAAAAACTGAAACAGTTTCGAGTCGTCGTATTAGGTCGATCAACTGATTCGTTTTTGGACGAACAATCGATCGAGCGACTTCGACATTGGATCAGTTACGAAGGCGGTGCGTTGGTCTGCTCGCGCGGAAAACCAACCAGTCAGGTTCAAAAGCGACTCCGCGAATTGTTGCCGGTGCGCTGGGGCGAAGGAGATGAACAGCGGGCGCGCGGACAATTAACCTCGGTGGGACGATCCGCGGCTTTGGTCCAACAGGAAAGTGCCGGCAGCGATCCGATTGCGGCACTGCCCAGCCTTGCAATCGAATCCCAACCGAAAACAGCGATCGGACTCCCCCAGGTTTTGGTTCAAAGCACGATGGACGATTCCGGACAAAGCATTCCGATCGTATCGCATCAACCCTTTGGAAGCGGCCAAAGCGTGGTTGTCGAAGGTGCAGGAATGTGGCGGTGGGCATTCTTGCCGCCGGAAAAAGCAGACGCAGAAAAAGTCTACGCGGGATTGTGGCAGGGTCTGATGCAGTGGCTGATCTCCCAGGCCGCCTTGTTACCCGGACAGACGATCACGCTTCGAAGTGATCGATTGAGCTTTGTCACCGGCGACGATGTCACGGCAACCATTCTGGTTAGCGACATGAATCGAACATCGGTTCCGGATTGTCTGATCGAGGGCGACTCGTTGGAATTGCCGCGACGACGATCGCCGACACCCGTTCCAGATCAACCCGGCGTGTTTCGACTCAATTACGGTGATTTGCCACCGGGGCATTATCGAGGAAAACTGGATACCGCCGATCCCTCGGAAAGTTGCGAAACGGAATTTGATGTCCGCGATCCGTGGTTTGAACGCCTGGAGGTTGACGCCAGACCGGGATTATTGCGACAAATCTCGGAACGAAGCGGCGGAAAAGTTGTCCTACCCGATCAAGTTGCAACAATCTCTAAAGACTTTCTGGATTACTTGCAAACGAGCCGACCGGAAAAGAGTCGCCGTACGCCATTATGGGACCGCAGTTGGGTTTTAATCACAATTTTAGGCGGTTGGACGGTATGCTGGATCATGAGACGTCAAAGTGGGTTGGTCTAACATGGGAACATTCGTAAGCGAACGATCGTGTGCCGGATTCACACTCGGGGGCACGATGGTCTGCACCGCGAGGGTGGTTTGATGAGCGTTGCCGACGATTTGGAACGAACGAAAGTACGCTTTGCGATGACGTTGCATCCCGTCCGCCAGCGAGCAATCATGATCGGATTGTTTGCCGCGTTGGCCGTCGGATTCTTGGTGATGCTGGCGATGCTGGTGTTCGGAATGTGGCTGGACTTGACGGTTCCGCTGCCGGTTGGATTGCGTCGCGTGATGTTGGGTCTAACCGCGTTGTCCGCGTCTGCGTCGGTAATCGCGCTGCTCTGGCACGCCAAACGCCACACGACCGACCATGCGATGGCCGGTCAAATCGACGAAGCGGTTGGTGCCGATGGTCGGGTGATGGCCGGTTTCGATTTAGTCGACCGCGGAATCCCATCCGCGTCGCGATCTGTCACCAATGATCATGACGCGGCGGTCTGTCTGTCGTTGGCTGCCTTGGCCGCAGACCAGGCAACACAGGTCTGTCAAAACATCGATCCTGTCGATGTCGTCTCGTCGCAAAAGGCAAAATATTGGTGGCGCAATGCCGCGATTGCCGTGTTGGGTGTCGCCATCATCGCGGCATTCGTCCCGCGGATGGCGTGGACTCAGGCCCAACGCATGCTGATACCGATGGAGTCCCAACTTCCATATTCACCGACCACATTGTTGGTCGAACCTGGCGACACCGAAGTCTTATTCGGAAGCGATTTGGAAGTGTTTGCAACCATCCAAGGACCGACGGTCGATGATTTAGAATTGGTTATGACGTTCGATGATCAAACCGAAGAGACGTTGCCGTTGTTGGCCGAAACCGACGTTCGCTGGCGTACCTATCTGACGCGAGTCACTCGTCCGGCAAATTACTTCGTCAAGGCCGATGGGGCTCGAAGCGAAATGCATCGGATCGATGTCCGGATGACTCCGGAAATTAAATCGGTTCGATGCGTCATCACGCCTCCGCAATACACAAAACAATCGCCTTACGAAGGTCCGATTCCTGATCACGGATTTCAAGGTCTGGTTGGTACAAAAGTCGAAATCGAATTGACCAGCAATCGTCCGCTAAAACACGGCACGCTGTCGTTGGAATTTCAGGACAAAAAGGAATCTGTTGAATTGCAAGTCGATTCGGGCGAGTCCAGCGACAATTCGACGGAATCTTTACAAACCGTTCGCGGCGGTTTCACGCTTTCGCAAAACGGACACTTCCATCTGTCGTTGACTGATATTGATGGCACGGCTTCCAATGATTTTATCGAAGGCGCGATCACGCTATTGACCGACCAAAAACCGGTGATCCGTTTGTTGCAACCCAAAGCAATTTCGTTGGCCACACCAAACATTCCACTGCCGATCGTAATCGCCGCGGAGGATGATTTCGGGCTGACGCGATTGGAGTTGTTCAGAGGCCTGAACCAATCTCCCGAAATTGCAGCACCTATCGAACTGGAAGACGATTCTGCCAATCTGAAGATTTCAACTTCACTGCCGCTGTCAGCTTATGGATTGGAACCCGGTGACGAAATCACAATCTTCGCGCGCGTCGAAGACAATGATCCGGCCGGAGCAAAGGGTGCAGAGAGTCCGGTTGCGACCGTGCGAATTATTTCGCCTCAACAACTCGCCGAATTGGAACTTTCACGCCGAGGTATGGAGGCGGTGCTCAGTAAACAGCGTCAAGCTCAACGGCAAATGGAACAATTGCAAGAGCAGCTGAACGAAGCAAAGAAGAAACTCGAAGAAGCGTTGGAGGCACAACAAGCAGCCGACCAGAGCAATAAAGCAGGCAGCCCGGATGCGTCCGAAAAACAGTCCGCCGCCGATCAGGCGATGCAAGAAGCAGCCAAACAACTCGCGTCGGCTCAAAAGTCGATGGAAGAGACCGCCGATGCGATGCGGCAGTCGGCGGCCATGGAATTACCAGTCGATATCGACAAAGGAATGAACGAGCAACTCAGCGAAATGGCCGACAAGTTGCAAAAGATGGCCCAGCGCATGAGTGAACTGCAGGAGAAAATGGAATCCGGCCAGAAGCTTAGCGCAGAAGAGCAAGAGGAGTTGAAAGACTTGATGCAACAGTTGGATGAGATGAAACAACAGCATCAAGATTCGGCGATGAACCCGACCGAGCGGATGAGTAAGATCTTGCCACTGGCCGCCGATCAACAACGGTTTACTCAACTCGCTCGGCGACAACGAAGCTTGGCAGATCGTTTGGATGCCCTGCAATCGTCTGATCTTTCCAGCCCTGAGACAAAACGGCGAGCCGACGAATTGCGCCGCGAGGAGCAACAGCTACAGGTCGCCCTAAGCCAATTGCTGGAAGATATCGAATCGCACGTCAAACAGTTGCCTGACGATCCTGAACTAGACAAGCTGCGTCAGACAGCAACCGACTTTGTCGATGACGTCAGGGCCAGCCAAGCCGACCCGGCGATGACCGAAACTCAAAAGGAACTACTGGGCGACCAACCTGTTCCAGCGAGTCAACAAGCTACTAAAGCGGCAGAGATCTTGGAAAGTTTTCTTAGCCAATGCGACTCGATGGGAGGCCAAGCTTGCAAAAACTGCGAGGCATCCTTCAATCCATCAGCAGGCGGCGCGAAGCCCGGAAACTCCATCTCTCAATTGTTAAAACAGATGGGATTGGGTGAAGGCCAATCAGGGATGAAGCCTGGACCCGGCATGGGGATGGCACCGGGCGATGGTTATTCGATGCCCCAAAATACTCCGGACAATATTGGAGTCTATGGCGGATTGCCAATACAAGAATCTAAGCCAAGCCGTGGCAACGGTCCACAAACCGACGGTGGAGTCGCCACCTATGATCAAGGAGGTACTGCCAATGGAACCTCTGGCGGTAATGCTGCCGCAGCAGACGCAGCAGCTCGGGGTGACAGCGGTGCGGTTGTCCCCGGCGTCTATCAAAAACAAGTTTCAGATTACTTTCGCGGACTCGCTGAAGAGCTGGGAGATCAATAGGGATGCCAAAATCGAAACGAAGCCTCGCAGTCTTTTGCGTGATCGTCTTCGCAACATTTCCACTGTCTGCCGATGACGGGACCAACGTGATCGCGGATCCTGCGGGTGTCGGTGGCGAATCACAAAGTACAGTCAAAGTTGCCCAGTTGATCTATGCGACCGATAAAACCAGTGAATGTTTTTCCGATCACTTCCTGATTCGCGCAGAAGAAGACTCAGCGATCACGACCAGCCGTCGACTGCACTCCGTCGCGCTAAGTTCTGACGAAGTTTACAACTTTCCACTGCTGATCATGACCGGTGAAGGCAAATTTGATCTGACGGAAGCGGAACGAAAAAACTTACGCAGTTTTGTCGAGAAAGGCGGCTTCTTACTCGCCTCGGCAAGTTGCAGCTCAAAAGATTGGGACGCGTCGTTTCGCCGTGAAATGGCGAAAGTATTTGCCGAAATCGATATGCAGCCATTGACGATGGACCACCTGATTTTTCACACCGTTTACGATATCAACAAACTGACGGCAAAGAACAACGCCATCAAACCACTCGAAGGGATCCATCTCGGAAATCGGGTCGGAGTTTTGTACAGTCAAGATGGTTTGAATGACACCTCGCACACCGAAGGATGTTGTTGCTGTGGCGGAAACGAAATCACCAACTCCGAAATGGTGAATGTCAATATCTTGGTCTATTCGTTGCTGCACTAAAGTCGTTGATCGCTGCTATGAAGGGATCCCGGTCA
>JAGQPO010000555.1 GCA_020426665.1 Planctomycetales bacterium | reverse complement strand
TCTTGTCAGAGAAAGGGGCGGAGGCAAATATGCCGGGTTCTGGAAACGATGTCGGGATTCTACGCGAAAACCGATGGCTGATCGACCGCCGAAGTGTAACGCAGCAGCACCTGCGTTGTTTGTCGCACCCAGAACCCCGAATCCCTAAAAATAACGCAGAACAAATGAAAAGCGAAAACGAGCGAGTCACCACGCTGGAAATTCAATTAACCCATCTCCAGCGGCAATACGAAGTCCTGAACGACGTCGTCACGCAACTCGCAATGCAGTTGGATCAAGTCAATAAGCGGATCGCCAAGTGGGAGCAAACCGTGGACCGGTTGAAGAACCTTTCGGAACCGTCCACAGATCTGTTGGACGAGAAGCCTCCACACTACTGATGGTGTGTTCCAGTGGCCGGTTTGCTTCAGCGATGAAAACTACTTCAGCGATACAAAAACGTCCGGGCGAAGCATGGAAAAGGCCTCGATTCCTGACGCGGAGATGTCGGTTTCCTCCAAGTCGATTCTTATAAGTCGGGGGGCCTTTGCCAATCTTGGCAATTCCGAATCGTTGACGTTACTGTTGCGAAACGAAAACGCGGTGGTTTTGGCCAGCGCAACTTCGTCAGCTGGCGCCAATTTGACTTTACAGTCGACAAACTTTAACTGCGTTGAAAACTTACCAAGCACGTTAAGAGCTTTGGGTGTCAGCGTTGTATGTCGAACTTCGATACCGACCAGAGCGAGATCCAGGTCGGACTGTGTAAGGTCGCCAAATTTTGGTGTGATCAACGTCACATAATCAAGGTTCTTGATCTCACGAAGCGACGCGATCAAATCGTCGTTAACGACGGCGTTGGTCAACCAAACGCGTTCTAATTCCGGTATCAAGCCGATTTCACGCGGGACAGGTCGGCCTTGGCAATCAAAGTACACGTCGATCAACCGGTGAAATCGCGACAGCTGGCGTAATGCCTCGCCGTTCAAGTATCCGCCTTCGACATGAAACGTCCACAATGATCGGGTGTCGCTGATGCTGGCAATCGCTTTGTCATCAACTTCGAACGGTTGGTCTCCGGCGGCTGCGACCCCCAGCCATTTGACTTCACCCAAACACCAGTTGTTAATGTGTTCCGGGGTGAACAGATCACTGGAGATGGCTGCCCGATTGGCCCGGCCGGACCAGGCTTCGCCGAGAAGCCGTCGAAGCGATGTTGGCAAATAGAGTCCATCTTCATCCAGACGCCAAATCCCCATTTTGATTTGACCGCCTTCCTGGCGAACCTCGCTGATCATCCGCTGACGCACCTTCATTCGCTTCAAGCCCCGGTTGTAGCCGCCCAACAAGATCGCCGCGCATGCAGCGGCCGACAAAACGACTCGCAGCGAAACTTGCCTGTCGCCGAGCAGCACAAATGAAAATGCGATCCATGCCAGCCCGGCGAGGCCCGTGATCATCATTGATAGCCCATAAGTCAGCCATCCGGGCGGATAAACCGCGATCGCTCCGATACCGACGGTCACCATGATGCCCGTCACACCCAGCAAGGTGCGGTGTCGGCCAAAAAATTCTCGAGTCACGCGACCCAGTCGTGTGGCTTTCAAGCAAATCGAAAGGACGACAAAAAATGTCAGCACTCCGATCGCACCGCTGCCGGCGGTCTTGCGGCGAAACTCATGTGTCGCACTTAATGAATCGGAACCGGGCCCGGGAAGCATGTTCAAGATCGGCGCCGGGGCGTAGGCGGCAACAATCGGGGCGGGCGGTTTTTTATGCGACGCCGCAAGCGGTGCAACATTTGAAAAAAACGCCTCCTGTCTGAACTGTTCGTCGACGTCAAATTTGATCAACTTAACTTGAACCTCCTCGTTGATCTGTTGCGTCGCCGTCGCCGTGCGAGGGTACCACAGTCCCGCGGAATCCTGTTGTTGGAATTCGTCGGTGTCGATGGTGACGGTACGCAATGTAATCGGATTGATCAGCGTCCGATAAACTTGCCGTAGCGGTATCAGTGACCGGTCGCGCGCAAACAGCACTTCGCATGTCGTCGTTGTCTCGGAGTCGTCGTTGTGGATCGCAATCCAGTTCACCTCCCAGCACGGGTGATCGTTGTAGGTAACCTGTTTCACCGATCGGACATCAAGTGCCATCGTCCATCGCATGAAGCGATTGGCGTCGCGCAGCTCGTAAAACCACTCCAGATCAGGTGCATACGAGAAATCCGAGAAAACGGTATGAGGCAATAGCGGCGCGACGGAGCCTTCGTACATTCCGCCTACCTTGTTCACCGGGCCGTTGTAAGCTTTGCGGGGGCTGCGGGTCCGGGCCAATCGCCCGTCATAGGCAACCGAGACTCTGTAGTGCTCTGGTTCCAGACAGTCCGTGCGAAACATTTCATTCGATCTTAGGAATCGATACTCGGACTGGTCGTCAGGCGTTTTATCGGACCATTCGATCGACCGGGCTTGGGCGGGCGTCGGAACGTCGGCAACTTCCTCAAAGGTTCGTGAATGACGCCGCAGCCCCCACGACGTGTAGATTTGCCGCACTCGGTCAAGTTCCTCGCACAGGTCCGGGTAGCGCTGGAGCAGCGGGTTCGCGCGGTCCGTCGCCGACTGCGACACCGAAGCTGGTTGAGTTTCGCTGGGCGCTTGGTGAGCACCGTCGGACACCGATTCTTCGGCCGCGAACGAGTTTGCCCCAATGAGTAATACACCGGACAGGAGCAACACCGTCGCAAGCAGTCTTGCCATCGACCGTTTTGTCCCGGCGGCTGTAGTCGACGCTATGTCGGTCGATCGTGCAGCACGCTGAATCGTAATGAAATTAAACTCCAGCACCGTTACTTCCATCCACGCGCACGCATTTTTTCAATGATTTGGTCACGCAACGGGCCCTGGTCGACCGAGAGCGCCTTTCGATAATTCGCACGCGCCATCTTTAAATCACCGTCGGATTCGGCGGCCATCCCACGCCGAAAAGCTTCCTCCGCACGTCGCTGCTGCGCGTCGACGCTGGCTTGAGCCCGCTGGCGAAGCTGTCTCGCCTGGGCCTGCTGGTAAGCGTCGAACATCTGGTTGCTGAAGTTTTCAGTTACCGGTTGTCCATATGAGTATCCGCCGACGACAGGTGTGACGCCGGTGACGAACGGACGAATGGTCCCGCTGCTGATCGCACCGGGAAAGCCATTCATCGTCGTGATAGACGGAGTCGTGGAGGTGATCGACTGGCCGCTGCCCTGAGCAAAGTTGAATGCCAACGAACCACTCAATCCGCCTCCCCCTCCGAATCCAAAACCGCTGCTGAAGCCCGCGCCGGGGTTGCCAAATTGCGGCAAGACACCGCCGCCCGAGGTTGCGAAAAAGTTTGGTCCTCGCAGTGACCACCGCGCGCCGCTCTGTTCGTAATACCCCGAACCGATGCGTTGTAGAGGTGCCGAGGTGACCATCGACTGGGCCGACGATGATTGAATCGGCACCACCAGCTGGGCCACCATCAGGCCCAACACAATGGATACCGGTGCAAGCCGCTTTGACACCATCACAGAACCCCGCGAGAGAAAAGAGTGAAGGCCAGCGGAATTTCAATCCGCTCCACCGCCCATTGTCGTGCGACCACTGCACTCGATGCAACCGTAAACTCAGCCAGCCGCCCCAGATCGTCATCAAAATCAGATCGATATCAAAAAGATCAACCTCCGGTCGCGGCCCCTGCATCCGCACTCCGGTCCGCAGGGGTCGCGGCGGACCAGTATTCTGGCAAACCCGTCTTGGTCTGTCGCAAGATTTGTAAGATTGACGCACGATCAGCCCCGTCCAGGTGGGCGTACTCCGGAGAATTGTCTTGTCGGGTCAAAACCTGCCAAAGTTTTCGATAAACTCCGTCTTGCAGTTGCCGATCGAGTCCGTCGAAGGCCTTTGAATAGATAGTGTAGCTGCACGGATATCGAAAGAGTCTGCGCTTCAAGTCGAATTGACGCAACGATTTTCCATCTTCGGTCTTCGGTCCCTTTTCGGCAAAGTCCAGCGTGAACGAATTGGAGCATTTGATTTCCGATTCCAATTGCGGCTCACCCGTGAACAGCAAGTGATCAACAACTAACTTTGCGGATGCGTCGATGGCCGTTTCGATCGCTTTCTGATCTCCGACCGATGTGTCTTGATGTATGAATCGAGCCCGACGAACCGCATAGTTTGCATCGGTCAAACGATTCTGCATCTCGGTTTGATGCTCCATCACCATCAATGCCACGATGTCGCTGCTGGGTGACGGCCAACGTGACAAATCAAAATGTTGGCGAAGTGTTTCGACCTGGGATGGGCCCTGTGAAACCATTTCTTCGCCAACCAAAAACGAGTTTCCCATGTGCCGCATCAAACCGTGATCGCCGGTGACATACCAACCGCCCCAACGCTGGTGAATCGGGCTGGTGTGGTCCGTAACAAACGACTTGAGCAACAGATTGATGCTTCCGTTTTCGCGTGCCGCGACGCTCTGGATCGTATGGATCGGTATCTTGCCGTGACCGACCGTCTTTTCGTGGCAAACCAAACAGCGATTATTTTCGCGTCGTAAATAGGGGCGATTCGGTGACATGTTCATCGAGTAATAGACGGCACCCAACGTCGGATCGGCGACCGAAATCTCCAGCAACCGGCTGCCTTGCACCCAGGCAACGTAGACGTCATCCCCGAAATAGATGGCGCGCGGATTCGCCGGTGAAATACTTCCGGTTTGAAGACTCGTCTTGGAGAACACCAGCGATTGAGACGAGACAGGAATGTCAAGCGCGTCTAGGATCGGCAGCACGTATCCCGAGCCCTGTTGGTAATTCAATTCGATCTCGCCGGCGTCCACCTTGGCGATCAAATCGGTGATGGCATTGTCGCCTTTGGTGTCCAGATAGCGGATCGGTGGTTCGCTGAGACGCGTTTGCGCAAAGACCTCCGGGCACGACCAGGCTGCGCACAGGATCGCCAGCAGAGGCAATCCGAACGCAAGTTGTGTTCGCCGAATCATTCGCGGGTTCAACATCGTGGTGCTTTGATCGCTTCGTGACGTGACTTGCTTCATTCGAGGGTTCAGGTTCCTGTGTTCTCGGGCCGCGATCCGAAATCAATCTGGCCTGCCAACGGTTGATTTGCCAGACTGGCGCGCCGACAGGCGTTTTTCAAACTTTCCTATCCTGATCGTCCGAATCGGCCGGCGGCCACCTCGCACTTTCTATCTGATTGGGTGACGCAATGCAGATCATGTCGTCAAAATTGGCACAAAAAACAGCTGCCTTGGCATCAAATTCCCAGCCCATTGCCGGCGTCGTCGTGGCGGCTCCGGAAACAAAGTTTAGTCATCCACTGCGCAGTGGCCAATCCAGCAGTGGCCAATCCAGCAGCGTTGCTTTTTATCCGCCGGGTACCTTGGCTGGCGATGCCAATTGCTTTGGGTCTACCGGCCAGGCGGTTACCGGCCAGACGGTTACCGGCCAGACAACAGCAGGCCGTCTACCAGCTGGAATGCATCTTCCCGCTGGAATGTACGTTTTTCCGACTCCGGCGGGCGCCGGGAATCCGCTCAATGAATTGATCGTGGGATTGGCCAAGGCGTTCAGTGTTCAATTGGCTGCTTCAATTCATCCGCACGTCGGGACCGGAGTCAGGGCGGGGTGGATCGTCTTTGGTGCCGTCTCGCTGTTTAAACGCGCCTCTCAGGAAAACATTCCCTGGCACGAAGTCGCCCTGGAGGGTGGAGAGTTGGCGGTCGACGCGTTGGCGACGGCCAATGCTGCTCTGCCAAATGATTTCCAGTTTTCAGCGGACTGGACCGAAGGGGCCGGCCTGTTGTTGGCCGCAACCAAGCACGCTGCGGATGGAGGTGATGCCAATCAGTTCGTCTTCAACAAGGCGATCGACCAAACGCTGCCAGCAGAATTGGCAAGAAAATTCGTTTCGCTGGCAATCGCCGCACAACATCCCGACCCCAAGTTTGGCGCTCTGTCGGTGATTCCGATCGACATCAAATCGCCGCCACTGCGCCGGCCTGCTTAGCCTCAGCGAATTTCCCGCGGCGAGAGTTTTTTTGTTGACAACGTTCATTTGAACGCATACATTGCGTTCAAATGAACGTGTGGAATTGGGGGTATTCCAGCTAACTTCTCGCATGACCAAGGGTCATTTCATGGGCGATTTACCAAACCTGCCGAAGTCGGAAATGCAGGTCGCCAGAATTGTTTGGCGACTCGGCGAGGCGTCGGTGCGACAGGTGTTTGAAGCCCTGCCCAGCCAACGGGATTTGGATTTTTACACCGTCCAAACCTATTTGCGACGGCTGGAAGCCAAGGGCTATTTAAAGAAACGTCGCGACGGACGGACCAACGTTTATCTTCCGGCGGTCAAACCACAGCGGGTGATCCGCCAGGTCGTTGACGACGTGGTCGACCGCTTGTTCGACGGCAATTCAATGCCGCTGGTCCAGCATTTGATTGACGAACGCAACTTGACCAAGGCGGACTTGGATGCCTTGCAAGCGAAGTTGGACGAATTGAAGACACGCTCGCGCAAGGGTTAGTCATGGGATCGCTAAACCTTATTGCCGTGTCCACCGACTTTCATTGGCTGGCATGGAACGCAATCTGGCAACTTTCGTTGACGATTTTGATCGTGTTAGTTGTCATACGAGTCATTGCAAGAAACCGGCCACATCTTGCGCATGCCCTGTGGTTGGTCGTGTTGGCCAAGTGTGTGCTTCCGCCAATCATGACAAGCCCTCTGATGCTGTTGCCTCTATCAGATTTGTTGCCGGATCAACAAATGATCGTTGCTGAGTCCTCGCAAATGCGCGTGGGGCAGTTCGATGAGTTTGAAACGCCGCATGATTCTCGAAGACCGGGTCAGCGTTTCCAGGGAAAATCGACGGCAGAGTCAGGTGACGGACGCGAATCAAATTACGATCCTGATCCTGACGTTACCGTATCTTTCAGCGGCGGTTTTACAACTGCCAATCAACCAATGCCGCCTGGTCACAAGCCGGAAACGGATGGAACCCATTTCCGCCGCGTTACCGGCTTAATGCAAGCGTTCTTCGCCGAAACCCCCTGGATCATGATCTGGGTTTTCGGCTCGATGACAACGGCAATATTCTTTTTGGCCCGTTGGCACATTGGGATGCGCCGCCTGTGCAAAACATTGAGATGCCCTTCAGACCGAATCTTGGACCTTGCCGATGACATTTGTGAATCAATCGGCTTGGCCAAGTGCGAAAGAAGCGTGACTGATTGGACGTCGCGACACGATACAAAGCAACTCGCCCGATGCCGGCGTGGAGTAATTGTTTGCCTGTCGAAGGAAGAATTTGGGCCTGCCGTCGTCGGATTGTTTCGTCCCACGATCATCCTTCCTTGGTCACTTCGCGACGGATCCAAATCGGAGCTGCGTCACGTTCTTGCCCATGAGCTGATGCACGTCCTCCGTCGCGACGCGGCGGTGTCGTTGGTTCAGTCGATTGCCCGCTGCATCTGGTGGTTCCATCCCCTTTATTGGCTCGCGGACCGTCGACTGGTGGCCGCTCGCGAGCAGTGCTGTGACGAGCAGACAGTGATCCAGTTGGACGTCGACCCTGCGGACTACGCACAGCAATTACTGAATACTTTGAGTGGCAAAATCAATCACCGTTTTGGCAAACCTGCGTTGGCCATGTCTTCGGCTGGCGTGATAAATCAACGACTGGAGCATCTAATGACCCGACATGAATTCTTTAAACGATCCACGCCACGATGTTACTGGTGTGTGGCAATTCTGTTTGCATTGTTGGTTTTGCCTGGTGCGTCCGGGCCGCAAGAAACGCCGGATGGTTCGGACGAACAGGTTTCGAATCGGAGCACCGCAAGTCCGTTGAACCAGACGCCAAGTACGGCATCTGTGACAAGAGCGGTCAATGTGTCGTCCATGCCGAGTAAACCTGTCCGCAATCATACTGCTACGGCTGGGGCCGACGGCGCCAGGGTAAACCTTGCCGATCGAAAGCAACTATGGGAATTCGACCTGGGAACCGAGACGGCCAGTCGGCCTTTGATCGTCGGAGGTCGCGTCTACATCCAAGTGCTCAACGCGGACGCTAGGGGGACACAAAACCCGGCGGGAAGGTTGCTGTGCCTGAGCCGAAAGACGGGGGAACTGTTGTGGAATTATGAATCGGCGCCGGCCGCACAAGGTGTCACGCATAAAATCACGGGGATTCTTCCGGCACCGATCGTTGAAGACACTTTCCTGTATTATTCAACGCCGGCAGCGAAGGTCGTTTGCATTGATCTGGCCGAGGTTGTTGATCATGTGCCTCCCCGCCCGATCTGGGAGGTCGATTTAATTCGCACCTGCGGAACCTGGCCCGGACATTTGGCGGCCGCCGACATCGCGATCGCCGGCGATCTTGTTTTGCTTTCGGCCATAAACCACCGGCGAAGCGGTACGCGGGTGCCGGTTTTCGAGATGCTGGCAATCGATCGTCATCATGGCGGTGTCGTCTGGCAGGGCAAACCACTCGGTCCGACGATCGACGTCAGTTGGTCCGGCCCAACCGTCGCAAGAATCGGCGAAATTCATCAAGTAGTTTTTCCCTGCAGCGATGGTTGTCTGTACGCGTTCGATCTCGCTGAAATCGCGACCGGTAACGCAGACCCGATTTGGTGGTTTAATTGCAATCCGAAGGATTCAACGTGGATGTTGGGAAACGAAGGAACCAAGAACAGTTGTGTGACAACGCCGGTGGTTATCGATAATCGAGTTTACGTTGCCGTGGGTCAGGATCCAGAGCACGGCGAAGGCGTGGGGAACCTCTGGTGTATCGATCCGACGCGTCGTGGCGACTTGAATGAACAGGCCGCTTCGGCGGTGATTTGGCATCAATCGCGGCAGACGCCCGATGCCGAGTTCTCCCAGACAGTTCACCGCAGCATCGCGCCGCCGACTGTCGCAGACGGTGTTCTCGTATTGGCCGACTACAGCGGATTAGTTCACGGTTTTCGTGCCAGTGACGGAAAGCAGCTGTGGTCGTACGACGCTTTTGCGATGATCTTTGGGCAGCCGCTGATCGTGGGCGATGAAATCTTGGTCACGGACGAGGACGGAGACTTGGTAGCACTGTCTTTGAATACGGGGGAAGTGATTACAGAGCGGAATCTAAAAGGCCGTGCCTATCCGTCGCCTATTCTGTACGAGGGTACGCTGTATCTGGTCGCCGACAGAAAACTGTTTCCGCTCGGAACGTGAGGCGCCCTGCTCGTTCCGTGTGATCGCACTCTTGGCGTCGCGAATTCTCGAATTGGCTGAATTGGCCGTTTCGGGTGCAGTCCGTTCGCACCGGATGGTTTAAACTACGGCCGGTGAATCGTGATCCGATTTTTCGACGACTCAAGCAATCATGCGAAAATTAAATTTACTCTGGTCCTTCGTGGCGATCGTGTCCGTGTTCGTTGTCTCCGCGCAAGGGGCCAATTGGCCGGAATTTCGTGGGCCGTCCGGTGATGGTCACGCCGACGATGCAAAACTGCCGATCCGTATCGACGAATCCGTGGTCAAGTGGGAAACGCCGATTCACGGCAAAGGATGGTCGTCACCGGTTGTTTGGGAGAACCAGATCTGGTTGACGACCGCGACGGACGACGGCACGAAGATGTCGGTGATCTGTGTCGATCGAAGCACCGGAAAAATCGTTCACGACCGTGTGCTGTCAGACAATGCTGAGCCTGCGTTTTGCCATCCGATGAACAGCTACGCGACGCCGACGCCGGTTATCGAAGCCGGACGGGTCTACGTCCACTTTGGAAGTTATTTGACGGCGTGTTTGAATACCGAGACGGCTGAAGTGATTTGGAAACGCACCGATATCCAGTGCGACCACCACCGGGGACCGGCGTCGTCGCCGATCTTACACGACGGAAAACTGTTCGTTGCCTACGACGGATTTGATGTTCAATTTGTTGTTGCGATTGATAAAGAAACCGGCGATACCGTCTGGCAGAAACGACGCGAGATCGACTATGGAACCGACAACGGCGACCAAATGAAAGCGTATTGCACCGGCAGCGTCATTAACGTCGATGGCCAGGACCAATTGGTCTATCCGAGTGCAGTCGCGACGATCGCCTATGATCCGGCCAACGGCGACACCTTGTGGACGTGTTACCACGACGGGATGAACGCATCGGCGCGGCCGTTGTACGGTCAGGGATTGGTGTTCATTACCAATGGAATGGGATCGATGGTCGCCGTTCGACCAAACGGCAAAGGGGATGTGACGGGAACCCACATCGCATGGTCTGACCGGAAAGGCGTCGCCAAGAAATCTTCTCAATTGCTGGTCGACGGACTGTTGTACATGAACAGCGACGATGGCGTGATTTCGGCCCGCGATCCGGTAACCGGCAATGTCCTGTGGCAGGAACGTGCAGGTGGCTCCTTTGCCGCCTCTCCGATTTACGCCGACGGACGCATTTATGCTTTCAGCACTGAAGGCAACGTGATCACGTTCAAGCCGGGGGCACAGTACAACGAACTGGCCACGACGTCGCTGGGCGACGGCTTCATGGCGTCGCCGGCCGTGGTCGACGACGAATTGATCCTGCGCAGCAAGTCGCGTCTTTACCTGATCACCAACCACTAAGTAACCGGCGGACGGCTTCTTGCGTCAATGGGCCTGTTTGGTTGATACTGCGAAACACAGAATCACCCACGACTTGTTGTAGCACTCGGAGTCCAGATTTGAGTAAGAGCGAGATTCATGCCGGATATGAATTCGAACAAGGCATGTTCTCACGCATGCGCTCCTGGGAAGACGTGGCCCCCTGGATTCGACTGACTCGGGTGGTTCGTGTTCTGGCCTCGCCGATCCTGGTCGGACTGGTTGCGATCACGTGGTCGATCACGCGACAAATGATCGCGTATGGTTTCGACGGCGAACTGCCGGTGCCCAGCATCGGCCCTTGGCATTCACAGGTGGACCATCTGCGGCATCTGTTGGAAGCCCACGGCTGGGTTGTGCCGCTTGTTGTCATCGGGTTGAGTTTATTGCTGTGGATTCCAGTGATTCAATTCGTCGCCCGTGCCGGCGCCGCACTGACATCCGGACAAATCATGCCGCGTCACACGATAACGCGTCAGTTGGTGCAAACTCGAATATGGAAGTCCTACCTGGTACCGATCGTTCCCGTGGTTTGCATCGGCATGTTTGCAACGATCCTGTTTTTGGTTCGGACGCCGAGTTTCATTGTCGATGGTTCGGCGATTTCCATTCCGACGGGTTGGTTGATCGGCATCGGTTCCATTCCGATCGGGATTTTGGGTTTCGGAGCCCTGTTCGCGATCCCGCTGGGGCTGGTTGCTATGGTTTCCGAGCCGGATCCGGATCCCATCGATTCTCTCAGTCGGGGTTACGAATCTTTGTATCGCCGCCCACTGGCAACGATCTGGTATTTGTTCGTCTGTGCAGCGCTGGTGTATCTGGCAAGTGCACTGCTGGGCGGAATCATTGGTGCGGCGTTCATCGCGACATCCGTCATCGTGACGACAGTTTCGGAAAACGAAGTCCAGTTGTCCGCCGCTGGAGGCGTTCTTGAGACGATCCAAACAGCCTGGATGATGACCTTGGCATTTGGTCTACTTGGCGGAATTTACTTGTTGTTGCGCCGCGACACGGGCGGCCAGGACATCGACGATTTTTGGACGCCACAGCAAACACGGCCTCAACCGTTGCCGGAACTACCTGAGCAGGCCTATCAATCATGAGTGGAACCCCATCGCAACAACCCACTTCCGGATCGACACCGTTGGCTGCCGGCGGTGCCCAAGCCGCGCCCAAGATGAAGTTTCAAATCAGTTTGACGTTAATGTTGTTGCTAATGGTTGTGTTTGCGTTTATTTCGGCAGCCCTGTTTTACGCCTCACGCGTCCCGGCGATCCGCGAAGAGATTGGAATTTTGATTTATGGAAAATCCAGCGGTGGTGGTGAGGACGCCGGAAGAATCGCCCACCGAATCTTTATCATGTTCACCTTCGCATCACCATTGATATTGGCGTGCGTGCTGTCGCTGTCGCTTTCGATCTTAAAGTTCTTTCAGCGCACCAAGTAACGAATCGTGAGCGACCGATCACAACGCGACGAGACCCCGGATCGGGCGGATTCGTTCATCGACTCACTCGTCGAAAGCCTTGGATCGCGCGCACTTTGCCACGTTGAAAACCAGGCCTTTTACGAGTCGCTTTTAACCAGACATTCCAGTTCGCTGCGGCTTCGCCGTAACGTGGCACCGGAATCGATTCCATTTTCGCTAAGGCCGGTTCCGTGGTACCCGCTTGGTTTTGATTCGACCGATCCAGACATTCGTCCCAGTCGCTGCATCAACTATGCCGCCGGTGATTTTTTCTTGCAGGATTCCGGATCGATGCTGGCCTTGGCCGCCTGCGACGCGGACGAACCTCCACAGGTCAACCGTTTGATCTGTGATTTGTGTGCCGCGCCGGGAGGGAAAGCAAGCGCTCTGCTAGAGTCCGTGGGTGATGGTTTTCTGTTAGCGAATGAGCCGATCAAATCTCGTCTCGCGCCGCTGGCGTATAATTTGGCGCGAACCGGCTGTGATCGTTACTGTATTTCCAGTCTTGATCCGGAAGTCTTAGCCGATCGAATGCGTGGCGTTTTCGATCTGGTGTTGGCCGATGTACCGTGCAGCGGCCAAGCGTTGCTGGGCAAAGGGAAACAGAGTCTCGCGGCCGTCTCCAAAACGCAAGTTGAACACAGCGCTTCGCGTGCCCGACGGATCTTGGCCGCGGCGATCGATTTGGTCCGCCCTGGAGGTCAGCTTGTTCTCAGTACATGCACGTTTGCCGAAGCGGAAAACGAATCACAAGTCCACTGGCTATTGGAAAAAGACGGCGTTTCGCCTTTTCACCATTCCAGGCTGGCCGACTATTGCAGCGACGAAACAAAGTGCTGCTATCGTTTGTGGCCGCATCGGCATGGTTGTGCCGGATCATTTGCCGCCTCGCTTGTCTGCGATCGCGATAACCAGGTGAAAGAACGCCGCACTAAGAAGGGAAGACAGCGTAAAGACTCAATGCGTCTTCCCGATGAATTAAAAACATGGTGTAGCCGCGATCCGCTGCGTTACAAAGTTTCCGGGGCGGTGATTTGGGCGTGGCCGGATGATGTTCCGGATTGGGTCGATTCAATCTCCGTCGGCGGGCCCGAACTCGCCTATCGAACCGGACAAACCTGGAAACCGTCTCACGACCTGGCGCTGCGTCGAGACCATCTGAGTGACAGCGTCGCATCGATCGAAGTCGACGAAGAAACTGCATTCAGTTTTCTAAGTGGACAACCGATACCATGTCTCAAACCGGGATGGTGCATTGTTCGGCACCACTCCCGACCGCTCGGATGGGTCAAGGCAAGTCAGGGCATCGGCAAGAATCACCTGCCAAGTGCGGCGCGAATGATTCGCGCGTCGTAGCAGCGTTCAAGAATCGCTTGCCGGGGCAGACACCGATGAACTGGAAGAATTCCAGATTCGCGGTGCAGTGACCGCAACGATCGTAAAAAACACCAACGCCGCACCCCAGTAGAAGATCGTTGCACCAGTCGGGCCCAACTCAATCGTGTCTTGGATGATTAATCCCTTGTCGTTGGTAGATGCCAAGATCACTGAGGCGATCCCGGAGAATCCACAGATCAGCGGCATACGGATTTTTCGGTACATTGATTTCTCCTGTCGGAACCATTCGAAAGTCGACTGAAACGCAGCGCGTTCGGGGGAATGTACGTCACGAATAAAATCGCTCGACTGAAAAAGGGGAAAGGGGTCAATAGTGTTCGGCACGGCGTTTGA
>JAGQPO010000554.1 GCA_020426665.1 Planctomycetales bacterium | reverse complement strand
TTGGGGCATCAACGACACGGTTTGTTGACTTTCCGCTTCGACCGCATCGGCGGCGATGGTGACAATTTGACCGGTGGCCAACCCGAGTTTGATTTGGCCGTTCTGGCGATCAAGCACCAGACCGGTCAGGACTTGACCATCATCCATCAGAAACGTGTACGCGACGAAGTTGTAGTTGATCGCCCCGCTGGGATATTGGATGTGATACATCAACTCCTTGCCGCCGTACTTGATCCCGATCGATGCCAGATCGGGCCCAACCAAGGTGCCTTCGCCGGTGACCTGATGGCAGCGTGCGCATGCGGCGTCTTTGTGGTTTTGGAATAGATCGCGGCCACGTTCCGCATCGCCTTGCAAGGACAAAACAGATTGCACGCTGTGAATTCGATTGATGTCTGTCCCCGAATCCGCGGGCAACCTTTCTGCCGCGATTCGACGCACGTTGCGGTCGGCGTGATTGTGCAGCAGAAACGACAGTTCATTCCGCAAGTCATCTGGTAACGCTTCGTCGGAAGCAAGTGTCAAGGCTTGCTCGGCACCCGCAGCAGTCGCCGTGATCAATTGCAATGATCGACGACGTACGTCCAACGGCATTTCGGAGTCGACCAACCATTTCGCCAACGCGTCAGCGGACTCGCCCTTGCCAAGTGTGGCGATCGCATCCAATGCCGCCAGGGTGGTCGGACCGCCTGCCGAATTCCCTTTCGCATGTTGAACCAATTCGATTGCCAGCGTCTGGGTGGGTGCGTGGCGTAATTTCCCGAGAGTTTTGACGGCGGCCGCGCGAACGTCGTCCGTAACCGAATCGTCGCCGGCAAGCCTCATCAGTTGACCGGCAAACCCATCGATTTCCCCCAAGCCGATCGCTGTGATGGCCTCGGCGCGCAATTGGGGATCGTCAAGTGCCGATGCAAACAATTGCTTCAGCGTTTGTGTGTCGGCCAAACGTTTCCAAGGGCCGGAAACACCGGTGCCGAGCTGATGGAGGATCTGGCCTTTTATCTGTCGGCTGGTCGATGCGTCGGAGTATCGCTGGACCAGCAATTCGCCTGCCGCAGGATCCGAGAGGCTTGCCAGCACCATGATTGCGGCGCGTTCGACAAATGGCGAACGATTCGCCGCAAGGATCTGCTGAATCGTCGGCAACGATTCCGTTCGCTGAAGCACCCACGCGAGACCGATGATTCGCGATGCCGCGTTGGACGGTGGCAATCGATCGTCGGGACGCAAAAATGCATCGTTCGTTCCGATGGGGTAATAGGGTGGCATCGCGACCGGCGAGTCGTCCCAGCCCGATTGCACGGCCTGGTCAACTAGCTCGCGAAACAGACGTTCTGTGAACTTTGTATCGCGATTAACCAGGGCGGCTCGAATCGCTTCCAAGTAATAACGATCTTTTCCATCCCATGCCCCGGCAAGCTTGATCAACCAATCGCCGACGTCGGACGTTGGCGCATCGCGCAGTGCCATCAATACGGCGCGTCGCACCGAGGCATCGGTGTCGTCGGCGAGCCGAAGGATCGGCTCATATCGATCGGGAGCGGCATCCCCATCGGATTGAATGTCATCGGCAAGCATCTGTACCGCGGTTTCACGGATTTGCGGGTCCGAATCAGCCAGCGCGTTCAACACGTCTTGTCGCCCGCTGCCACTCAATTCATGCAACACGAACAACGCCCTTGACCGCTCATGGGGACGGCCTTCGCGGAAAAGTTTTTGTAGCGCCGGTCGCGACTTGGAACCCAGTTGAATCAACCTGTCATGCGCCAAGGTTCGAATGGTTTCGTTCGGAGACCCAATCGCATCGATCGGATTATCTGGATCAAAACCAACTTGTTTCGCTTCGTGGACGCCCGCAGTGATCCGGTAAATGCGTCCAGTTGTCTGGTCCGAAAAACGATTGCCGCCGACGCCGGCGTCATACCAATCACAAACGTACAACGAACCGTCGGGCGCAACAGACAAATCGACCGGACGAAACCAGTCGTCGTCTCCTTTCAACAAGACCTGGTAGTCCGACCGAAAGCCTGCGCCGTGTCGATGCAACGGATGGAAATTAATCTGGTGCGTTCCCGAGTCAATTTGGATCACGCCACCAAAGTATCGCTCCGGCAGCATGTCGCCTTCGTACACGGTCAAACCACACGGCGCTCCGTTTCCGGTGCCGACAAGCTTGGGGATGATGCCCGGAATCTCTTCGGCCCAGTGACGGATCGATTCGGGATGTTGATAACCGTATTGGCCGCCGGGGATGACCCAGTACATTCGACATCCACGGTTTCCGTCGTCGTCGTTATCCGAGCCGAAGACGTTGCCGAAAGAATCGACGCAGGCTTCGTAGTTGTTGCGGTGTCCGGAAGAAAGCAATTCCAGTTGCGTGCCGTCCCGATTGCAACGCAGTGTCGTGCCGAAATTAGATGCACTCAATTGGCGACCCGAACGATCGGTCACATCAAACGTCGCTTCTCGGGCTTGTACTTTGTCGGCGCCATAGCGGGCGTCACCGACGGTGAAATAAAGTTTACCATCGGGGCCAAACGTCATCCCATGCAATCCGTGGTCACTATCGACGCCGCGAAATCCGGTCAATAACGCAAACCGACGATCGGCAACGTCGTCTCCATCGGTGTCCTCCAGGACAAGCAAATCGGGCGAGTTTCCGACGTAAAGGCGAGTTCCGGTTTGCTTGCCGTCTTGCCAAATTTCCTCCAACGCCATCCCCAACGGCACGGGAAAAATATCGTCTGCAAAAACCGTAACCTTGTCCGCTTTGCCATCGCCGTCGGTATCGGCCAGGATCTTGATACGGTCTGCGCCTTCGACTCGCTTCAGCGTCTCGAACTCTTTTTGCTTCATCCGATAATTCATCCCTTCGGCGACCCAAACTCGGCCTCGCGAGTCGATGGCCATCGAAGTCGGATTGTTCACCATCGGCTCGTTGGCCCACAACGTTACCTGCAATCCGTCGGCCGGATGCAGGGTGGCAAGCGAGTCGGCGGGCGAATCCTGTGCATGGACATTCACGCCAACGGCCAAGTGTATTGCCAAGCAAATCACAATCTGGCAAATCACGTTCTGGCAAACGGATGGAAGACGATTCTTACCGACGATTCGTGCACTGCGTACATTCAATGGACTACTTTCCTTTCTCGCGATTCAGACGGTCATTCAATTCGATGACTTGTTGCGAATATTGAACCTGCTCGGCAACGTTTGCGTTTTCAAGCGGGTCGTTCGAATGATCATACATCATGCGCGCCGTTGTCTTTCCATTTTTTTCGGTGTACTCGCTGAACCGGAATTGATCGGTACGAATGGTGTCGCCCGATTGAAAACGCCCAATTGCCGCGGTCTTCCAAGGTGTCGTCACGTCGTGCAATAACGGAACGAAACTGCGGCCCTGCAGATGCGAGGGTTGTTCGATGCCGGCCAGTTCGCACAACGACGGGTAGATGTCGATGAACTCGGTCAACGCGGCCGTCTTGGTGCCACCGGTGATTCCCGGTGCGCGAACGATCAACGGTGCATGCATCGAGGATTCGAAACAGCTGTGCTTGCACCACAGCGTGTGGTCGCCAAGATTCCATCCGTGATCACCCCACAGCACGACAATCGTGTTGTCGTCCAGTCCCAAACGTTTCAATTCCGCCAACACTCGACCGACTTGGGCATCGGTAAAGCTGACGCAGGCGTAGTAACCATGGATCAGCGAGCGCGCCATTTCGTCCGACACAGGACCCTTTGGTGGGATCTTGTGATAGGCACGAAGTTCGCCTGAGTTGTGAATCGCCTCGGCCGGTGCATCAACGGGGACGTTGTAGTTGTCGGGCAGTGAGATAGATTCGCGGTCATAAAGATCCCAATATTTCTGCGGAGCGACAAACGGAAGGTGCGGCTTCATAAAACCGACTGCCAAGAAAAATGGCTGATCCTGTTTTGACAGTCGCTGCAAATCGGCCACGGCTTTTGCCGCCGTCATCCCGTCAGCATACTCGTCATCCTCCACGTCAGCCGATTCGAATGCGGGTCCCCGCAACTGTTTGCCTTTGGCGTCTTTGCGGCCCTGCAGTTTTAAACTCGCCGCCAACTGATACGGTTTCGCCGACGGGCGCCACGGTGTCTCGGACCAACCGACAATGTTGTCGTCCAAATGATGGAAAACCTTGCCGTTGGAAACAGTGTAATAACCGTTGTTTTTGAAGTGCGTGTTCAATGTCGTGATCCCCGGCGCGTCCTTGTCGGCTCGAGTCAGGTAGTTGACGAATCGATTACGCGACGGCCGCAGCCCGGTCATCAAACTTGACCGCGACGCACCGCAGGTCGGCACCATGCAATAGGATCGCTCGAACAGCACTCCGCCCGCCGCCAGCGCATCGATGTTGGGCGAATGAATGTGTGACATGCCGTAACAATTCAACTCGGGCCGTAAGTCATCGACCGCAATGAACAAAACGTTGGGTCGCGATGTGCTCGGTCGCGATGATGCTTGGCCGGCGGGCTCTTGCCCATGGCAGTGAGTCACAAGTGAAACGGTGAAGAGAAGTGCGGAGAGCAGGTTGGCAGTGAGCCGGCAGCGTGCCGCGAGGAAATGAAGTTTGTTCAGTGGTGTCATGTTGGGTTCTGGCGGATGCTGTTCGGTGCCGACTCTTTCGGGTTGCAATGCTTTGTCTGTCAGGGACGCATTGAAAACGTAAATCCTGTCGACCCAGCTCCCTCCTCTCCCACGCGTCGGCAAACGTAAGCGAGTCAGCCTGCCGGGAGAGCAGTTAAGGATTTATTTGGTCGAGAGATCGTGCGAGAATTCTATCGCAATGGGACTCGCCAGAGTTCCTTGTCTTTAATCGATTCGGGGAATTCTGGCGAATCACACGATAATTATCCTTTCCGTCGTTGGGTGGGGGTTTCGGCGAGAATGCAGACTTGTGGTGTGCCCAAATATTCACGCCAGTTGCACGGGTATCGATTGATGTCTGCCGTATCGCGCGAGCGTACGGGCATCGGTCGGGGTGAAGTAGATGGGGGCCGAACGCTTGCGCGAATCGGATGATGTCGTTTGATGTTCGAACGTTTTGCGCGATGGGTGAAGAT
>JAGQPO010000553.1 GCA_020426665.1 Planctomycetales bacterium | reverse complement strand
AGTGTGGAGTTGTCTTTTGATGCTGACGCTTTGACCGTCGACCAGACGGATTTTGACAACCCTCGGCTGAGGAAAGGTATCTCGGCTGAAACCATCAATCGCTTCGATATTTCCGAATCGGATCAGACGAATTTCCAGTTCGAACTTCGTAATCTGAAAGGAATTCCCAACCAGGGCGACGTTGCCTCCATTCGTGTTGACTGGGGAGACGGCTCAGAGACTGTCCTCGACGCCGGGCAGCGAGCAAGTCTATTTGCCGACGCGGTGCTGCTCGATCACAGCTACCTCGACGATGGGACGTATCCGATTACCGTCGAACTGGAATCGGTCGACAGCAACGTGTACCCGATCGGATCGTCACAGGTCGCGATTCAGAACTTGCCACCCGTGGGAATTCCGGTCAACGACGGTCCGGTCAACGAAGGTACGCCTGTTCTGGTAAGAATCGAAAACTCACTAGATGCTTCTCCAATTGACAGTTCAAGCCTTCGGTACAGCTTTGATTTCAATAACGATGGCGATTTTCTTGATCTGGGTGAAGTGCGACGCTCGGATTTGAACGCGGCAACCATTCCCGCGATTTATACGAGTGAAAATCTTTGTCGCGTGGTTCGCATGCGAGTGGAGGATAAAGATGGAGCCTTTACCGACTACACAACGAATATCATCATCGACAATGTTGCCCCCGTATTGAGCGTGGGACTTGACGAGACAGTTGCCCCCAATGAGCTGTTGCGTCACGACATTTCGTTCATGGATCCCGGTGAGGATCAACCCTGGACAGTTCTCGTCGACTGGAACGGCGATAATGATTTTTCCGACCCCGAAGATGAATCGATCGAGACATTCTCACGGACACTGTCCTTAGAGCATCGATTCCCGCTGGAATTGGAAGGTCAAGCGATCGACGTCCACATACAAGTCGATGACGGAGAAAACGGATTGTCTCAAGTCGAATCGTTCAGAGTGCAGATTTCAGCGGCGCATCTGACCGTCGAGACAGTTGAGCTGAACGCAAGCGGGTTCTCTCTTCGATTCAATCAAGAAATCGACTGGTCGGACGTCAATCTCTATGCCAGTTCACTAGGGGTAACAGGAATATCGCCTGCAGACCTAATATTGATGCGCAACGCGGTGGAGTACGTTTCGGGATCGATCGTTCCGGGAAGCGACTCCAGGTCATTCGAGTTTGTCAAAACCGGAGGTGTTCTGGATGACGGCGACTATCAGTTGATGATTCGCAGTGCAGACGATTCATTCAAGTCGATGGATGGTGGGCAACTGGATGGGAATATCGACGGATTTCGGGGGGACGATTTCATCCATTCGTTCGCGGTCGACCACTCGACCCATCGAATTGTCGCCGTGGGGGATTTCGTGCGTGCCGCCGGACAATCCATCGACTTGACCCCGGCCGACCTCAGCGATATTGCTTTACCCATCCGAATCAATGATGCGACCGATGTCGTGTCAGTCGACCTAGAACTGGTCTACGACCCGGCCTTGTTGGTGATCGACTCGGTTGAAAAGGCAACTGGATTGCCGGCAGATTGGACGGCGACGGTGAACAATTCGACGCCGGGACGAGTACAGCTTACGGCATCTGGAACAACTGCGCTCTCAGGTACAGATCGTGCGATCTACTCAATCGTCGCGCGTGTTGCCAACGATGCACCCTACGGTGCTAGCGGCGCGATCGCGTTGACGAATGTGTTGATCAATGGCACCGAAATGAATGCGACGGGCGATTTCGCATTCTTCAAAACGTCCCTACTTGGCGATGTAACAGGCGACCGCACGTACAGTGGGTTGGACGCCTCGTTGATATCGCGAGTGGTCGTTGACATGGACAGTGGATTTGACGCGTTTCCGTTAGTGGACCCAAATATCATCGCGGCGATCGCGGGCGACCCCGCGTTGTCTGGATTGGATGCGTCCTTGATGGCTCAGAAGGTCGTTGGAAAAGACGTCCCAAGGTTGCCCGAAATCCCAGCTGGACTTGCTGGTGTTGCAGCTTCCGGAATCGACCCTGTTGTCAGCGTACCCGACGTATATGCAATAGCGGGGCAGCAAGCTGATGTTTCTCTAGTACTCGACAACGCCCAAACGGGACTGATGTCGTTTGATGCGCAGATCGTCTATGACGCGACCAAACTGACTTTGTCTGATACCAACGTGCTCAGTGGCAGCGATACCGCTTCTTGGTCCATCGAGTTCAGCGTGGATGACAATTTGGGTTTGGTCAATGTATCGATCTACTCCCCGACACCCCTGACTGGCAGCGAGTTGGAGTTATTGAAACTTCGCTTTGATGTCGACCCAGACGCGACCGGAGCAGCGGAAGTGTATGTCAACACATCGGGCCTTTCTGATCAGAATGTCCCGATAAGCCGCCTTAATGAAGGACGATTATCGTTAACAGGAGTCGGTGGTCAGATCCGAATTGCGGACCCCGGAATCATTCCAGAGGTTACGGAAATACGTGTCAACGATGGATCGGCTAGCCGATCGCAGATTACTTCTGTAACGGTCGGCTTCAATACGTTGCTTGACATAAATGCTCTCGTTAACGCTTTCCAATTGACCAATATCACACAAGGATTGGATGTCGGTGGAATAACCCTTACCACCTACGCAGTCGAAGGAAAAACCTTTGTGACCTTGACGTTCAGTGGTGATTCGACAGTCACAAGGAATGGAATCGGCGAGTTGGCCACTTCGCTGGCGGACGGAAGTTATCGTCTGGTGATTCGGTCCAGCAGCATTCGCTCCATCGCGGGGAGCAACATGGCGGCAGACGTTTCATTCGGAGATCAAGCCGTCGACCAATTCTTTCGTTTCTATGGTGACACCGATGGTGACCGCGATGTCGATGGCCTAGATTATGGCAGATTCGGTTTGGCATTCTTACGGAATCTTGGTGAAGCTGGTTATGACCCTGGATTCGATGCCGACGGAGATGGCGATGTAGACGGACAAGACTATGGACAGTTCGAAAATCGCTTCTTGAAGAAGATCTAGCCCTCATCTACCAGGGATTCAGACTGGGACTCCATTTACCCCGAAATTCTGAAACATTCCGGATGCGAGTGCTGGGCGGTGATGACATGATGACTTAGGTCAGCCACTCCCGATTTACTATGTTTCTTAGCGGTTCTCCGAGCAGAGCTTTTCGAATCGCTGTCGCGCCTTTGACTCGCATGTCACGCAGACCTTGTTCGCTGTAAAAGGCTGCGTGGGGATTCAGGATTAATCTGTGGTGCGCGATATGATTCGGGTCTCTCCATGCGGCGACCAGTGGGTTGTCGTCCGACGGAGGCTCTTCGGCCAGGACATCAATTCCGGCGGCCGCCAGGTGTCCTGACGCCAATGCTTCGGGCAGCACGGATGTATCGACGACGGCACCTCGCGCGGTGTTGATCAGGTAGGAACCACGCGGCATCCAACGCAAGCTCTCGGCGCCAATCATCTCTCGTGTTTCATCGGTCAGCGGACAATGAATGCTGACGACATACGATTGACGCAGCAACTCTTCGAGTGACTCGGCGCGGCGACATCCGACGGCCTTGTCGTATCCGTCCGCTTGATAGGGGTCGTAGAAAACGACATCCATCCCGAACGCTTTGGCTCGATGCGCGGTAGCCATGCCGATTCTGCCGAGACCGATGATTCCGAACGTCTTACCGCGCAATCGCTGCAGGGGAACGACTTGCGAATAGGAGTAAGGTCCGATCTTTGAACGCAAGGTGCTGTTCATTTGATGAACGCCACGCACCAATGTTAACATCATCGCCATTGCCGAGTCAGCCACTTCTTCCGTTCCGTAGTCCGGCACGTTTGCGACGGGGATTCCTCGTGCGCCGGCCGCCCGACGATCAACGTTGTCAAAACCGACACCGCAGCGCACGATCAGCTTGCACCGGTTCAACTGATTGATCGTCGCTTCGGTCAGGGACAAATTGTGGTACAGCATGATCCCGTCCGCGTCCTCGATGCGACCGACCAGTTCCGCTTCGCTGTAGGCGTCGCAGGCAACGATTGCCGCCAGGTCACCAAGCACCTCTCGCTCCGGCGCCAGATCGTCATTGATGAAGTCAGGGATCACGACTCGATAGTTATTTGACATTATTTCAGAATCTCGACTACAACGGTTTCGGAGTGAATAGCTTGTTTCGATACGGACGACCGCACGCTTAGATGGGAGCAGGCGGTTCAATAGGCATCGGAAGCAATGTTGCCAACACGATCGTGACGATCAAGCCGACGATGCTCAGGATGATCAGTGAGATCGTCCACGTTTTCAGCGTCTCGACTTCAGTTAATCCACTCATCCTGGCAACAATCCAAAAGCCACTATCGTTCATCCAAGAGACGCAAAGTGAACCGCTTCCGATCGCTGTCGCCAAATAGACCGGGTGAATCTCTAATGTTGATGGATCGATCATCGACGCAACAATGCTGGACGCTGTGATCATCGCAACCGTGCCTGACCCTTGACTGATCTTCAGTAAGCTCGCGGTGACCCAGGCGATCAACAGCAGGGTGATGCCTGTGGCCGTCTGATTCCCGCTGAACAGATTCTCAATCACCGGCCCGACCTGTGCTTCCTTCAGCATCGCACCAAAGGCTCCTCCAGCGGCAGTGATCAGGATGATCACCCCGGCACTCATCAATGCAGTTTCGATCGAATTTTGAATTTCCGATCGCGACGGCGCTCGATACTTGACGTACAACAGTAAGGCGACACAGGCCGAAAGGACCAGCGCGAGACTGGCATGACCCAATACGCCGGTCACCTTAACGATTTGCGTGATCGCCGCGCTTTGTTCTGCCGATTTTGCGAGCGTTGTCACAATCGTGTTCGCCGCGATCAACAGGACTGGTAGAACAATTGGGAGCACCGATTCGAAAAAACTCGGCAATCGGGCTTCGTCGACCTCTGGTGCATTCTCTTTAAATTCTTCATCACCGGAGATCGGACGCATTGGGATTTCGAAGCGCTGCTGCGCCCAATGAGCGTAGAAGAGAGTCACTACCGAGCAAGGAACCGCCACAATCGTCCCCATGATAATCATGATCCCGACGTCGAAGTTCAGGTTTTCCGCCATCGCCAATGGACCGGGAGTCGGTGGGACCAATGTGTGAGTGATTGCTGCGCCCGAAGCGATCGCCAGAATGTAGAGCAAGTAGTTTTGCTTTGTACGTCGGTGCAGCGATCGGGCCAGCGGAACGAGCAAGTAGAAAACGGTGTCAAAAAAGACGGGTACGGACAACACGAAACCGCTGGTCATCAAGGCGATCGGAGTTCTGGTTTCGCCAAACAGCTTCAAAAAAGATCGAACGATTCGGTCTGCCGCACCGCTGTCGGTCATGCATTTTCCTACGACAGCCGCGCAGGCGATGATCAGGCTGATTTTCCCGGCCGTGTTTCCCAGTTCCTCCAGTGCCCGCGGGATCTTTTCAGTGAGTTCGCCGGGAGCAAGGAAACTGACCACGAATGCCGAGAGCATCAGCCCAAAGAACGCACCGATCCGCAGCCAAACGATGCTGGCAACGACGACCAAGGTTCCAATTAATAGTATTAGAAGCGGATGCATGGATCGCGATTGTATCGCCGCCAACGGAGCCAGTGTTCTCTGAATCGCACAGAAACAATAGGGCTCAGCAGCCATGTTCGTGGTTGGGGGACTAAGCGACGCTTTGGAGAGGAATGTGGTGCTCACATCATCCGAATCGCCTCTGACAGTCGTCGCATCGTTCCAAGGGGTGGAAGGACGTTACCGGGATCGACGTGGGAGAGGTCCATGTTGAAGCGTCCGTGGTGGATAGACAAACCATCGCCGTTTTACATTTGATGGAGAATCAACCAACGGACCTCAGGGCCAGAACGTACCGGATACTTCCTTAGCAGACGGCAATTACCACTTGATCTTTTCAGCGTCCAGAATCCAGGACGGATCGACGGGAAGACAAATGCTGGACGACTACGTTTTGGTCAACCGCTATCCGCACAACAGGACAACGACAACTTCTTCCGTTTATTTGGTGACACTGACCGCGATGTTGACGGACAGGATTATGGCCGATTCAGTCGTCGGTTTCTCAGGCGAATTTAGGCATCGCGATGTTTAAGTATTGCGAGGCATAGAAAGATAGACAAAGGTATTGAAACAATACCCGACGACTGAATAGTCGTGGCAAAGTCATCGGCAAAGATCACGCTCCCATCCCCCCGTTCTGGGGTCATCGGCCGACCCATTGGCGTTTTCTCGTTCGCTTCAACTGGTTGGTAGCCGACATGGCCTTTCTGCCACCGAGTCTGCTAAATATTCCATGAATTCGGAGGTTTTGAAGATTTTTGATTTCCACTTCTTTTGGTGATTTTTTGTCCATGTGTGGTGAACATTCTTTATCCTGCTTAACGTGGTGGCTGACAGTCGCGACGCAGTGGGGGCAATTTCTGGCGGAATGTGTGGTGCGTCAGCCGCGAGTTGACCTTGCCCGAATCACCCACGAAACCTTCGATGTCAAGACGCATCACACTTCCGCGGTCCAAGCGAATCGTTTCTTCACGCCGCCGCCTGTTTGAGGAACTTGAGCAACGATATTTGCTTGCCGCGACCCCCATCACTCAGGATGAATCGTCGGCCTTGCAAGGTACCGTTTCAGCGATTGGTAGTCTTGGAAACCGCCTGGAAAATTTTGCCGCTTTCAACCAATCGCTACCATTAATGTCAGGGTCCATTGGGACTCAAGTTGACATTGGCGGGGCCTTTGCAGACATCATCGTCAATCCGGTAACGAGTGTACTTGCCGGATCCAATTCGACTGAGGAAGAGATCACGCGGCGCGTCAATTCGGTGATAGGCAATCTGGCAAACGCTAGTGGATCGATCACGCCAACCATTAATGCTTCGCTGATCAGCTACACCGTCGACGCGCAATACAAGCGGACCTTTGACGTCGACATCGATCTATCGAAATACCTGCCTCAAGGTTCGCTATCGATCACCCAACCGCTGGCGGCGGAATTGGAATTGACGTTCGACTTCAATGTCACGTTTGGGATCGACCGTACGGCACCCAGTGCGTCGGACGGTGCATTCGTTTCTTTTAACGACAGCATCACTGAAAACAGGGTAACGGCTTCACTGAACTTCGATCCGAATTTCGTACCGTTAACAGCGAACCTTGGAATCCTGGGGATCACGCTCGACAACCCGTCCGCGAGTGTCGACTTGGTGGTCGGGTTTGACACGATTTCTACCAAGGCATCTCCGACACAACTGCTGACGTCGAACTTGTCGTCGATCATGCAGGTCACAACGCCCGGCGCGCCTCAAAACGATTTTCAGTTGCAGTTGGATATCGGCACGGACGTACCGGGGATTGATCCTGGTGGAGCGAACCTGACGATCAGTGACGACTATCTATTTGATACGGTCGGTCCGAAATCATCGGTCGATTTTGGTGACTTGAATGGCTTTCGCGCCTTAACGCCAACGGGATTGTTATCCGTCCTCCGTCAAACGACCGAAACGCTGGGTGGTTTCAATGCCTTTGACGTTGAAATTCCGTTTACTGGTGGAAAACGGTTAAGCGGCACGGTGGATGTTGCCGACGCATTTGCAAACGAAGTGATCAGTCTTGTAACGAACGGGGACGAAGAAGGGCAACCTGGGTTTACGACGTTGAAACAGTTTGTCGACGCCGTTGCTGATCGTGTTGACTTTCAAGTGCCAGCCGGAGGACCGGCGGAATT
>JAGQPO010000552.1 GCA_020426665.1 Planctomycetales bacterium | reverse complement strand
CAATTCACGAAAGTCTTGACGACTTCCGCTACGTTCCCAACGCTAAAATTAAATTTGGAACATACATCTGGAAAATGCGTTAGGGTGTCGAATTTCTGGGCAAGTACAAATCAATTTGGTCTTCGCGAAAGACTCGATACTTGACTCCGTGCGACCACAGCGCGAAGTAACCTTTCAGTGGATCTTCCAGTCCCGTCGGTGCGGCGTAAAACGGCCACATCAGGTAGTCGCGTAACATCGCGTCACAGGCCATGAAGTAGTATGCCGGCCGCAGCAGTTCCGCATGCGGATCAACACCGTTGATTTGCGGAGTCAATTCGGCGCAGCGATGGAGCAGGTTCAACAGCGACGACCTCTCCTCGGGTTGTTTGGGGTGCTTCGGCGGGATGCCTTCCAAAACGCGAATCTTCACCGAGGTCGACAGTCGATCGGCGATGGCTGAGTCGCCCGCCGCTTCGGCGATTTGCTTGAGACCTTCGACCCAACTGGCCGCATGATGTTCGGCTGATTCCACTGCCAACGACTTCGGAGATCGGACCAGAAAATAGACGTCGCGACCTCCCTGGGGGCGGCGGTCATCCCCGGCACAGTCAAAGACACGTTTCAGCCTGTCGACAAGCCGGTCTGCCTGAGGGACCGAATCGAACAACGCCTCCAAATCGGCGCCATGTGGCCGAAACAGTTGAAAAATTCCGATCAGAGACTCCGCGTCGGAGGTCTCTGGAGCCGATGTGGGAGTATTGTCCGCCGCGAACCCGGATTGATGGGCCAGGTCGCGGCAACGCTGCACAAAAAGGTCAGTCATGAGATGATTGGCAAGAAAATCGAACGAGTAAGAACCTGATTACACGTTTTAGCAAAGCGTCCACAGGCGGACAGGAATGATTGCCGGGAACTTACCTGGGAAGGGAACGACACTCTTGCCGTTATCAATCGCTTTCGTTACTTTCCCGGTCTCGGCGGAGACGATGTTGTTTTCCGCTCATTTACCCCCTTTTTGTCCGCGTTCATTGGGATGAAGGGCCCCGCCATGCGGGGGTGGCTCGCGTTGTTTTCGCGATCTACCTGACCCTGGGGACGGATTTTTCCGTTTCGTGACGCCCACGCCGACACAATCTTTGGAGATTCTGTCTCGATGTCTAACCCGATCGTCCAAGAAATGATTGAAGCCGGTGTCCATTTTGGTCACCGCACCAGTTTGTGGAATCCGAAGATGAAGCCATACATCTTCGGCAGCAAAAACCAGATCCACATCTTAGACATTCGCGAGACGCTTCGCGGGATGTTGCGAGCCAGGAAATACCTTAGCCAAGTCGCTGCCGGCGGTTCGTTGATCCTGTTCGTCGGGACCAAGCGTCAGGCCGGCGAAGCGATCGAAGAGCAAGCTCTTCGTTGCGGCATGCCATTCGTCAGCGAGCGTTGGCTGGGCGGCACATTGACGAACTTCCGAACCATTCGCAGCCGTCTGGGGCGTCTGGAAGAGTTGGAATCGATTCGCGGCAGCGACGCGATCAACGCCTACAGCAAGAAAATGCAATCGGCTTTGAACCGCGAGTACCGCAAGATGTATCGCAACCTGAACGGTTTGCGATCGATGAATCGTTTGCCCGAATGCTTGTTCATTGTTGACCCCGGCAAAGAACGCAATGCGGTTCGCGAAGCGAAACGACTCGGAATCACCACAGTCGGTTTGATTGACACCGACAGCGATCCGTCATTGATCGATTTGCCGATCCCCGGGAACGACGACGGGATCCGCAGCATCGAACTGATCCTCAAGCAACTCGCCGATGCGGTCAATGACGGCAAAGGTCAGGCCGATATCGGTGCACCGCCGGCTCCAGCGGCCGAAGCGGAATCGGCGCCCGTTGCCGAAGCACCCGCAGAACCGACAGCCGAACCTGTCGCCGACGAAGCTGCTCCCGAAGCATAAGCTCGGGACTGATTCCGGCAGATGGCGAATTCCACATCGAAAGCCGCCAGAGTTTTCGATTTTTGTGCACCGCGGCGGGTTGGTCCCGCCGCCGAAGCCGCCAACCTTGGATGCCGCCGCTTAGGCCGTGACCCACTGAAGGTTATCGGAGTCTCACGTCGATCGACTGATCCGACAGCCACAACCATACACAACACATAATTGATTTCAGACGATTTTGGAGAAAACAATGGCGATCTCAGCCAAAGATGTAAGCGAACTTCGCAAGTCAACCGGCGCCGGCATGATGGATTGCAAGAAGGCGCTGGAAGAATCCGGCGGTGACATGGAAGGTGCCCTGGACTATCTACGCAAAAAGGGCCAGAAAGTCGCTGCAAAGCGAGCCGACCGTGAAGCCAACGAAGGCGTCGTGGCTGCATTGATCGAGGGCAACAAAGGCGCGCTCTTGGCACTCAGCTGTGAAACCGACTTCGTTGCCAAAAACGAAGACTTCATTGCGCTTGCCGGACAACTGGTGAAACTGGCCGTTGAAAACGATGCCAAGAGCAAGGAGGAAGTTGCCGCACTGACATTGGATGGCGTACCGGTCAGTGAAAAGTTGGTTGAACGAACCGGAACAATCGGTGAGAAAATCGAAGTTGCCGATTACCAAACCATCGAAGGCGATCACCTGGCGTCCTACATCCATGCCGGCAGCAAGATCGGTGTACTGGTCTCGTACAAGGACGGCGGCAAGGATGATGCACCGCAATTCTTCCGCGGACTGGCAATGCACATCGCTGCGATGGCGCCGTCAATTTTGACGCCCGACGAGTTCGACGACGAATTCGTCGCCAAGGAAACCGAAGCCCTGCAAGGACAGATCAAGGTCGAAAACGAAGACCGTGCTCGACTGGGCAAGCCGCTGAGAACAGTTCCACAGTACGCCAGCCGCTCGCAGTTGACCCCCGAGGTCATGACCGCAGCCGAAGACGCGATCAAAGAGGAGCTGAAAGCCGAAGGCAAGCCCGAAAAAATTTGGGACAAGATCATCCCAGGAAAGTTGGAGCGATTCATCGCCGACAATACGCTGTTGGATCAAGAGCGATGCTTGCTGAGTCAATTCTACGCGTTGGATGACACCAAGACGGTCGAAGCGGCGGTTAAAGACTTCAGCGCCGATGCCGATGTCGTCGCATTCCGGCGCGTTGCCGTCGGCGCGTCGTCCTAAGTCGATGCAACTGCTGCTGCGTCAACGTGTCAACTGCGATTTGGCCGCAGCGCGCAGCACTGGAACGCACCTCCCAGAAACCTCGTTGTTCCCCCTCGGGAGCGACGAGGTTTTTTCGTATGATTGGGCCTCCCGACCGTGATACAGACCGCAAGGATTGATTCAGCATGTCAGACAATACCAACCGAAGTCAGCTTCGTTATAACCGTGTCGTTCTAAAATTGAGCGGCGAAAGTTTGGCAGATGCGGGAGGCCGCGGAATCAGCAGTGACGAAATGTCTGAGATCGCCGAGCAGATTCGGCAGGCGCATAGCAGCGGTTGCCAGATCGCGATTGTCGTCGGCGGCGGTAACATTTTGCGTGGGGCACAGTTTTCCGGCAGCAATTCGTTGGTCCAAGAGGCGACCGCCCACTACATGGGAATGCTTGCCACGGTCATCAATTCCCTGGCGATGCAAGATGCTTTGGAGACATTGGGTTTGACCACGCGGGTCATGTCCGCGGTCGCGATGGACAAGATCGCCGAAACCTTCATTCGGCGCCGCGCGATCCGCCACCTTTCCAAAGGCCGAGTCATCATCCTGGCGGCGGGGATCGGTAATCCCTTTGTCACCACCGACACCGCTGCGGCCCAGCGGGCGCTGGAAATCGACGCCGACGTCGTTCTGAAAGCGACGCGTGTGGACGGTGTCTACAGCGACGACCCGGAAAAAAATCCCCACGCCGTCCTGTACGAACGTCTGACCTACCGCGAAGTGAACGAAAAACAGCTGCGTGTGATGGACGCCACGGCGATCGCACTTTGCCAAGAACACGCCAAACCGATCCTTGTTTTTAACTTTAAAAAGGCCGGCAGTATCGTTCGAGCCATCAATGGCGAAACCGTGGGAACCTGGATCGGCTCAGATAAGTGAGCCGCCACCCCACGTCGCCCAACAAAAAAGTTAGACTCAGTTACCAATCGACACCTCCCTAACCCAAGGATGCTCAACATGTCCGCCGAAGAAACCTTGATGGACGCCGAAGAACGTATGGAAAAGGCGATCTCTGTACTGGGAACCCAGCTCTCCGGGATCCGCACCGGTCGCGCCACGCCTGGGCTGGTTGATTCGTTAAAGGTAGAAGCCTACGGTTCGACTTCACCGCTGAAACAACTTGCTTCCATCGGCACCCCCGAGCCGCAACAAATCCTGATCCGCCCCTACGATGCCGGCACAATTAAAGACATCGAAAAAGCAATCGTCGGAAGCGACCTGGGCCTGAACCCGCAAAACGATGGGCGAGTGATCCGGCTGAATGTCCCCGCGTTGTCGACGGACGTTCGCAAGAAAATGGTCTCTCGAATCAAAGAACTTGCCGAGGACTGCAAGATCTCGATTCGAAACATCCGACGCGATGCCAACAAGGCCGCCGACCAGATGGAAAAAGACAAGGAGATGACCGAA
>JAGQPO010000551.1 GCA_020426665.1 Planctomycetales bacterium | reverse complement strand
CTCCGTCGGGCTGTTGCTGTAGCTTGTAAACACTGTCGACCTGTTGTCCGCGATAACTGGATCGCAATACGAACCACTTTTCATGATCGTCCAACAGGTACCGGGCGCGGCCGTTTGCAAACGTGAACATCCGTGTCGGGAAATGGTTCACCATTCGTTCGGCAAGGACGTCGGAAGGATCATCGATCGATGTGTTTGGATCGCTCGTCCGAACTTGGACCGTATTGGCAAAGCTGTACATCGGCGGAATGGGTTGCTGAATCGCCCACCCGGCGAAGGAACCGGTCTGTAAATGAAACCGCCGCATCGTGGACCCGGCGATCGCGGGGACCCACGGCATCGCCAACAGCCAAATCGCAACGGCAAACAGCGCTGCCACAAGAATTCGAAAAAACCAGTCCGATGTCACCGGGTGGTCGATCGATTCGGATTGATTTGTTGTGATGTTCATCTTTCGGTTGGATGACGGCCGATAGAACCGCGTCACTGGAACCCATAATCGACGTCCAGCGGGCGAAACAGCGTGACTCGGTCAATCCTATGTCACGGCAATTCACTCGCGGGCGAGATCTGGGCATTGTGCGACAACGTGCCATCGAAACGCCGGCATTTCTGGCCCGCCAGCCCATCCACCGATTACAAACCGAATCGTCCAACTATTCCCAACACATCGGATTCCGCAACCGGCGCGACACCTTGGCACAGAAAAGATTTCGCGAGCGCGCCTAATCGCCCTGTATCGACGCGCAAGATCAATCGAGGTTGCTCAGCCAAGCGGGATCTTAGGGCGAACCAGCGTTATCGCGATATTTGACGTGGCAGGCTTTGCAGTTACTGGAGATCCTGCGAAGTGATTCGGCGAGGGCTTGCGGCGGGGAATCGCCCGCTGCCTGTTTCCACTTTTTCAGCGTCGATTCAATTTGTTTTGCGTCTTGTTCGGAATCGGCCAACCATTTTCGAAAGTCCGATTTCTGATGACGAACTTCTTCGGTTCGCAGAAGCTCTGTGAAATGCTCCCTCAGCAGCAACGCTTGATGCTCAGGTTCGATGTCGGGGTGGTTCGTCGGACTGGTCCAGCCGGCGTCGGCGACCAATTGCAGCTGGTGCTGACATTGTTCCAGCCGAACCATGGCGTGTGCCATTGGCGGAATCTCCGCGACCTCGGGAAAATCGGCTGGGACCGATTTCAAGACCTCCGGATCAATCGGCCGAACCTGATTGGCGGCACGAAATAGACCTTTGTATCCAAGGCCTGTCCCGGCCACCTTCAAGACTTCGACTCCCATATCCGGAGGGATCATTCCGGCGGCCACACAAGCGACGCCGGCTGCTGCGGGGCTGCGATGTTTGCCATGATGACAGTGAACATAAATCGGGCCGTCCAGTTCGATCATCGCCTTGGCGAGTGTTTCGACGCGTGCTTGCGAGATCCCATCGTAACCGTGCGGCAAATGCACGTATCGCAATCCGTGCGCGCCAGCCATGTCCACATCCGGCTTGGCGCCATCAACGCTGACAATGGTCTTGAACCCAAGACGCGCCAATTCCGCGAACCCAGCGTCGCCTTCGGGCGCCCCTCCCGAAACGACTTTCGGATGAATCCGCACGGCGTTGGGCAGAAAACCTGTTTCCAACCGTACAGGCTTGGATCGAACCAACTGCGGACTTTCACGAACCGATTGATCATCGTCCGCCAGCGCAAACCGCATCGTGGGCTGCACCAGTGCCAGCGAGCAGACGACGTAGCCGAGTATCAGGAAGCGAGTGAACTTCATCTTGGAACGCAACCGAACTCACTCGGGGATCTTCGTGTCGGCGATCACCGATTCACTGGATTCTTGAAAGTGATCGCGGCAAGTGCTGCTGCACAGGTGTGCCGAATAGCCGTGGACATCAACGGCAAACTCTTCCTTGCCATCCATGCCAAGG
Source organism: Planctomycetales bacterium (assembly GCA_020426665.1). Lineage (GTDB taxonomy): Bacteria > Planctomycetota > Planctomycetia > Pirellulales > Pirellulaceae > Stieleria. The sequence continues at coordinate 1,205 of JAGQPO010000551.1, read as the reverse complement.
CTGCAAACGTAGCACTTGCTGATCACGTGATCTTCCGTACCGTCTACCAAGTCGGCTTTTTGCAGAGCAACGAGTGTCGCATCACTCGGCGACGCGTCACCGGCAGTCGACGCTGGTGCATCCGGTGTTGCCGTCTCGGTCTTTTTTTCACAGCCACAGGCTGTTACGACCAACAGCAGGGCGGTAAGCGTTGTGATTCGGGCCATGTTATTTCCTGTCGTCTAAAGGTACTGTTTGCAGAAACACATCCACAAAGCTTACCCGGATCGACGCTCCGGGTGTACTCTCTCTTTTGGGTTCCGCTAAACTGCGAATCTCGCGTCGATCCCTCTCCCCCCCACGCGGACAAATCGCAAGCCACGAACGAGTGACGCTTGTGAAGATTGATTCTTCTGGACATCCCCCTTCCGGTCCGCCGAACTATGCTGGCCGTCCGTGATTCCGCATCCAATCTCGACATGACGCAAATTAAGAATATTCAATGACGAAGCAACCGATTCCGGGATGGTGGGTTTTGATGGCATCGACCCTGATGTCGACCCTGATGTCGTCCGCAGCGGCACAAGATGCCAGCCCCAAACCGCTGCGTGCACTGCTGATCGCCGGTGGATGTTGTCACGATTATGCCAACCAGCAAGAGGCCATTTGCAAAGGCATACAGGAGCGTGCCAACGTCCGCGTCGACGTTTATTGGACCGACAATTCGACGACCGCGCCGATCTTGCCGTTGTACGGCAAACTGAATTGGGCCGAGGACTATGACGTCATCATTCATGACGAATGTGCCTCCGACATCAAAGACCAGGCGATCGTCAATCGAATCATCCAGGTCCACCAAAAAATGCCGGCGGTGCATTTGCATTGTGCCATGCACAGTTTTCGCACCGGAAGTGACGCGTGGTTCCAACATTTGGGGTTGCAATCCAGCGGACACGGACCGCAAGAGCCGATCGCGATCAATTTTGTGGACTCCGACCACGCGATCACCGAAACGCTGAGCGATTGGACGACCATCAATGAAGAACTTTACAACAACGTGAATGTCTTCGGCGCACACCCGCTGGCCGTCGGAAAACAAAAGATCGGCGGGGACATCCCGCGTGTCGATGAAGCCATTGTCGCGTGGACAAACGAAACACAGGGAGCGCGCAGTTTCAGCACCACGATCGGACACAGCACCGAAACGGTACGTGACCCCAGGTATT
>JAGQPO010000550.1 GCA_020426665.1 Planctomycetales bacterium | reverse complement strand
GCCTTCGGATTCGTCGCCAACCGTGCGCCGGAATCCGTGTCTCGTCAGTCCGTCAATAGTCGCAATGGTACGACGGTCGTCATCGACGGGTTGCAATCCTTTGTTTCTCCGGAAGACGACGTCCTTTCAATCTTGTATGGTGCGACGGTTGGTGCTGGCATTCGCCCGCTTGGGGGCGGTTTGTATGCTGTCACACCCGATAATGCGGGACCGGACAATCTGTCAATCAATGTTGCGGCGACAGACGGTTTGCTCGATTCGCTGCCGTCGCAGATCGACGTTTCGGTCAGCCCCGTCACCTACATCGGTCTCCAGATCGAAAATCCAGACGTCGTTTTGCAGATTGACTCATCGGTTTCGCTAGATGTTGTGGGGCTCTTGTCCGATGGGACGACCGAAGCGATCAATACCGGATCGGTCGTCTACGTCAGCCACGATCCCAATGTCGCCGTTATCACCGACTCAGGTCAACTCATTCCCGTCGCGGAGGGTTTTGCGACGATCGAGGTGCGCGCTTTCGGACTGACAATGGCGACCTCTGTCGCGATCGGAGTGACGGCGAATCCGAAAGTTGATTTCTATCCGACGGTCTATACGACAGGTGTGCAAACCGAAAAGCGTAAATTGATTGTTCGTGAACAAGTCGACGAAACCGTCTTCGACCGCTCGACCGAAGGAAGCTTCTTTGTCGAAGATCCATCAATCGGCCAAATCGATTCCGAAGGCAACTTTGTCGGTCTTCAGGAAGGAAGCACACGGGTGATCTTTGTCTACAACGGACACACCCAAGTTGCAACGTTTGATGTCGTTAACGCAATCGGCAGTCAGGCGATCATTGCTGACGACCAAGCCTTGATTTTAGAGAGTCCGGAAGGAATTCAATTGGGGATTCCGGAAAACAGCCTTCCTTCGGGTACACAGGTCAGCGTAAAGGAGATCGACTATACCGAGCTTCCCTTTGAAATGCCGTTTGGGTTTGATCCCAAAATGGCACTGGACGTCGACCTCTCGGGAGTTGCTGCGGAAAACGGACTAAGTCTGTCCGTTCCGACTCCCGCGGGCCTCTCCCCGGGTGATGAAGCTTGGCTGTTCACCGCTTCCCAGTACACCGATAGCGACGGAAACGTTCAGGAAGCTTGGTTGTTGGCTGACCGAATGCTTGCCGGAGATGATGGAAGAACCCGAACGACCAGTCCTCCACATCCGACGCTCGTTTTCGGTGGCCCGGCGATTATTATGGGTGCCGCATTTGCGCCGGGCGTACTGTTCGGAATTTCGCGAGCGCTGCAAGGAGTTCAAGTCACGGTGGAATCGCCGTTCGCCGGCGGACTTTCCAAACCGTATTACACGATCGTTGGACTGCAATCGACGAATATTGTGGCCCACTTCCTACCGGTACCTCCGAGTCAGCCGGTGAAAGTGACGTATCGCGCGACCAACCGAAATGGACAGTCCAATGAAGATGTTCGCTTGCTTGAATTTACGCCAGGCGAAGAGCAGGAAGTCATCATCGATGTCGCACCTCCGCCGGCGGTCACTCAAAATGCATTGGACGTTACCAGCCTTGTCGTCTTGCCAGGCACGGCACCATCGCTCCAGGTGAACTACAAATCCGTTGAGGAAACGGAGAATCTACGCGCCATTTACAAGATCGGCGAACGGACTTACACCGGTCCACTGCAGCAAAGCGTGGAAGTCGATGACGGCGAGTCTTATTTGTTGTTCGACATTCCCAACGAGGTAACACTTGCATCGGCGGAAATCACGTTCGGTTACTTCCCAAATCCGACCGCCGACTTCATGAGTCGTACGGCGACCACTAAGAAATTCAAAGTCACGCCCGAACCGCGATATGTATTCGCGGCGCTGGCAAATCCGGCGGAAGTCGAGGTCATTGATGCCAGAGCGACCATCACGTTCGGATCACAAACGATCCCGAACCCGTTAAAAGACGAAACCGTCGCCCATATCCCACTAGCAGGTATTGGGGCCGGTGCGCGCGCGATCGATACGGCAACGACCATCGACGACGGTCGAGTCTATGTCGTCTCCTCCGACAGCGTTTCCGTCATCGATACGCTGACGTTCCAACAGATCGATGTCGTTCCTGGTGGATTGACAAGCTCGATTCGATTGCCGGTCGGTGCCAGTCCGTTCCGTATCACCACCTTCGAAACCAGCCCCGGGCGTGGTTACGCCTACATCACTGATCGATATCGCGGCAACATTTACGTGGTCGATATCGATCCATTATCTCCGACCTACAACGAATTGATGAGTACTATCGCGGTCCCAGATTCAGCAAACGGGCTGACGGGCATCGCGATCGACCACGTGACTCAGCGTCTGTTTGTCGCTGCTCCGGGCGGAGGTTTGTTCCGCACCCAAGTGGCAGAAAGCGGCGCGATTCACATTTACGATCTCTTCAATCCGACATTCCCTCGGCATGAAAAAGTCATCAAGGATATCGGTATCGCACCGTACGATATTTCCACGACGACGGAACCCAATTCGATTCTGGTGACGGATCAATTAGACGATAGTCAAGGTTTGATTTCGATACGTTTTGGTTCCGATGCCGAAGGCATTCGTTTGGACACTGGAAGCCTGGACGGAGTGTTCATAGAGAGAGTCGATCTACGTGATCTTGGTCTCGATCCCGGAAAACGCGGTCGGCAAACTTTCGGCGTGAGTAATGCGACAGGCGTTGTTTACATCCCAGAAGATGCCTATTTCAGCAAGATCGGACCACACCCGGCCTACGCGTTGATAACGGGTTACAACAGAAACGTCGTTGACGATCCAAAACACGATCACAACGGTAGTCCGCTGTTCATTCGCAATGCGCTGGGCGACACGCTGATCGAACCGTCTTTCTTGACACCGAACGCATCGACCCGTACACCAGGATTTTCAATCAACGCCGGCAGCAACATCGGTCTGATACGTGATCCGCTCGGTATCTACGGTGATCCAGAACTGGTCGCCGCAACAAGACCGACCCCGCTCGGGTTCCCCGACAATCTTGCCGTTGCAGGACTGAATGTTTACGCAGCGTTTCGCGGCAGTCGCGGTGTATTCGTGATGGATGCGTCTCAAATGATTCGGTCCGTTGAACGTGGCACGATTACAGTTAACGGTGTCACCAATGTCGAATTCGATGCTGCCCTGCTCAATCGGATTCCCGTCAACGATCTCAACCGAGACGTCGACGTTCGAACAACGCAATTCGTTCAGTACGTTGTCCAGGGCGGATCAGTCGTAGGATTTGTCAATCCCAACAACCCCGAAGAAACGTTTTCGCTTCAATCGGGCCAGCCGGATGGACCGACCGCAACCACGCGAGACGTCGGAACCGCGTTGGTCTTCGCATCTTATCCTCCGCTGCCTCCGTCGGATAACGTTCCCTCGTTGGCAAAGCCACCGTTGGCCGTCGGCCCGGCAGCACAACCGGGCCAGCCGACACCTCCTGCGAGTATGCCGGCGGGAGTGAGTGCGCAGACCGATGTCGGTGGAATTGCGCTCGACCCCAGAACCAATCCGTACAACTTGCGAAACAATCGCTGCGATTGTACCGAGTGGAAAATCAAATACGAAGTCGCTTCGGACGTCGAAGGCCACTCAGGCGCATTGACCGAAAGTGTGTCGCTAACGCCATACAACGTGGCCGGACTTACACTTTCGCCGACACTGGTTTACGACTCCGAAAGGGCATCCTCGCGTCCGATCATTCACGTAGGAATGGACGATGTTGATCCATCGTCGGGACAGCGAGTGATGGCGGCCCGTGTGGAAGCAACGCGAGATGGAGACAGTTTCGTCTCACCGGGATTTGATCCGGAGGAACAAGGTCGAATCAATCCCTTTATCGGCGGCGAGAATTTCTTCCGCGTTCCGGAATCTGGCGGAAAGGTCGAAGCGGCTGTCCAGTTGAATCTGACGGACGCTCCCAGTGGGATTTACACCTTGGACATTGATCAAGGAGTTTACGCCAATTCTGGAGTCGGGTTTGTCGGCTCCAGTGTTCCTACCGATATGGAATTGCCGCACGTCAATTCGATCGAAAGCCCCTTCGGTGCGGGCTGGGGCCTGCAAGGTTGGAAAGAA
>JAGQPO010000549.1 GCA_020426665.1 Planctomycetales bacterium | reverse complement strand
CGATGACGGCGGAGTCCGGGATGACAATCACATCGTCAACATGGCCTACCGGGACGTCGACGCGGGCGAATAATCCGGGGCGATAACGCTCCGATTGGTTGTCGATCTCTGCTACCAAGGGGACGGTGCCGGAAAGTGGATCGATCTCGCGACCCAAATACTTCACGGTCGCCGTGACTTGGTCGTCGTGCTGCGATCCCACACTTAAACGAACCACGTCGCCCGGGTTGGCGACAACGGATTCAATGTCGCGGTCACGCAAATCGGCGCGGACCCACAATTTCGACGTGTCGGCTATGACAAACAATTCGGCTCCGGTTTCGACACGTTCGGTTGCGGTAAAGTTTCGCTCCTGGATCGTGCCCGCGATCGGGCTGCGTATTTCCAAAATCGCAAGGGATGTTTCGTCGGCAGCGGTCGCTTGCCCGAAGTTTTCGGGAACGGATTGTCCGGTCAAGTTCACCAATTGCTGGCGCGCCAAGATCACCGACTGCTGAGCCGCGCGGGTATTGGCCGCTGTTTCACGCCGCTTTTGCTCGGTTTCAAACGTCGCCTGTTCGAGACTCGCTTCAAGACTTGACAAAGCCTCCTGAAGTTGGGCCTCTCGCTCGCGTGCGATTTTGCCGCTGACGGCGCCCGAGGCTTGGATCTGTTCAAGCGATCCGCTCAATTGTTCCGCCAAAACCAGGCTGTTGTATTTGCCCAACAGGTCGCTGCGGAATTTTCCCAGCACGGATCCGCTGAGTTGTTTCTTGATGTCTTCGATCGATTGTCGTTTGCGGATCGCACCGACCAGTTGTTGGACGCCGTTGGCTACGGTTTCTTGCCAATTGCCTTCCGTTGTTGCCAGTTCCAATTCGCTGATACGTTGCAGCAACAGACTTCGGGCGGCGCCGATCTCGGGACTGCGCAGCGTTGCGATCAATGTTCCGGCATCCACTTGTTCGCCGGGATTGACGCTTACCGATTGAAGCACCCCGGCGGTCGGCGCCCGAACCGCGATGTGACTTGATTCATCGTAGGCAAATCGCGCAGGGATCGTGCGTGTCAATACAAATGTTTGACGGCTTGCCGGTTGGGTCTGGATCTTGGCGACCGATTGTTTGCCAGGAGCCAGCCGCACCATCGTCATGTCATCGCCGATTGGTTCGTCGACTTCGGCTCCGTTGTCGGAGTCGGCGTCGGGACGCATGCGGATTAAGACGGCTGCGGTTGCCGTGATCAGACAGGCGGCGATAAGTAAACTGATCAGTTGGGGTCGCTTCATCGGATTCGACCGCGCTGCGGGCAGCGTGGTTCCGTGTCGTGAAAAGAATGGCCCGACGATTATCGCGGGCGTGCGAAACGCGGCAGGTTCGGACGTCTGCCCGTTAACAGCGGACGACGCAACGGACTGCGCAGCACAGAACGGCGGGAGAGACCGATGAAACGTCCGCCGTCGAGAGTTTTTGTGTCGGCGGGTCGGCTCCGCACGCGAGGGAGATTCGACAGATCGACGATTGGTTCTGCATTAGGATCGACGGTACAGCAGAGCATGTCCGCGTTTCGGCGATGACCGAAGAATCCAATGATGCGATCGGTGTCGGCAGCGAATCATCGTTGTGGGATTCATCGTCGTGTTTGTGACCGCCGTCGGCTTGGCCGGGCAAAACCCAATGCCAGTGAACCCCGTCTTCAACTTTCGACTGCCCGCCATGACGAAGGTCAAGATGTGCAACTAGATCCAACGGCGATTCGAGTGCGGAATGGTCGTGGGCAACCGGCACAGGAAATTGCACTTGCGCAATGACCACGGCCGACAGCAGGAACCATTTTCCCGAAGCCGATAACGCTTGAACGACGAGACGACAAATTCGATTACACATCGATCGCGATTGTAATCGACACCGGAGGAAGGCTGAAGGGAATGTTGTCCTAAATCCGGAATTGCGGCCCATCAGGGACTGTGTTTTATCACAAACCGAAGCAACAGCGGGTGTGCCGGCCCGGCCATTTGGCCGTGATTGTATCCGTCCAGTTCGTATAGTTCCGTATCGCCGTGGCCGACGACTTTCATCATCCGCCACAGATAGGCGTTTTCTTCATATCGGCCGAGCATCTCCATTTCGCGGTCGCCGGTAATCAACAACAGGGGCGGGCAATCGTTGCGAACGTGGAATAGCGGAGCCATATCGTCAACGATCGGTTGCTTGCCGTCGATGCCGCGCTCGGCGCGAACGGTAAAGTGTGTGATCGTGTGGCCGCTGTACGGAATCAACCCCGCGATTTGATCGGCGTCGATCTGGTATTCGGCCAGCCAACGTTTGTCCAGCCCGAGCATGCTGGTCAAATAACCGCCGGCGGAATGTCCGCTGATAAAAATACGGTCTTTCGATCCGCCAAACCTTTCGATGTTGTTGAATGTCCAAGCAACCGCCGCGGCGGCATCCTGCACGAAGGCGGGAGATTTTACTTTGGGAGACAACCGATAATTGACTGCAACAACGGCAATGCCCTGGTTCTTAAGTTCTTTGGGGATCGATTTGTTGCCGCTGGTCAGTCCGCCGCCGTGGAACCAAACCACCGTCGAAAAGCCTTGTGTGGATTTCGGCGCGTAGACATCCAGTCGACAACGCTCCCTCATGTAATCCGTCAGTTCTGCATCGCTGCGATACAGAATGTCCGTTTCCGTTTCGTATTGGACGGCGGAGGTTTGCGGGTCTTGTGATCGTGCAACGCCTGAAACGATCAGGGCGGACGCGCACAACGCGGCGACATGTAAAAACGAGATGGGGCGATGATTCATGGTGATCGATGTTTACTGGAATAGTTTTGTGACGTCGGGCTTGGTGACTTTGCCCATTGCGTTTCGTGGAAGGTCATCGACGATCAGCATTCGGCGGGGGATTTTGTAGGCAGAGATTCGTTCTTTGCACCAACTGCGTAAATCATCCAATTCGACGGTTTGGTTCTTTTGAAGGACGATTGCGGCGGCCACGCATTCTCCCCAGGTTTCGTCGGCCACGCCCACGACGGCGCACTGGCAAATCGCGGGATGGTCCAGTAGCGTCGCTTCAATTTCCAAGGCCGACAGCTTGTAACCGCCGCTTTTGATGATGTCGATACTGGTTCGTCCCAAGATACGGTAGTAGCCCTTTTCCAGCACGGCAACATCGCCCGTGCGAAACCAACCATCGATGAACGATTCTTTGGTCGCTTCGGCGCGGCCGTAGTATTCGCGAAAGACGTTTGCGCCACGGACTTGGATTTCCCCGGCAACGTCTTCTGATTGGATGGTTTGGCCGTCGTCGCCATAGAGACGGATTTCAACGCCCGGCAATGGTAGACCGACGCTGCCCGGACGTCGCTGGCCCTGGTAGGGGTTCGACAGAGCCATGCCGATTTCAGTCATGCCGTAACGTTCCAGCAGTTTTTGCCCCGTCAAATCCGTCCACTGCCGATGAACGCTTACCGGCAACGCCGCCGATCCCGACACCATCAATCGCATTTTTGAAAAACCGCCGATCACCGAATCACGTTCGGATGGACTGATGGATTCTAGCGTTTCGATCATTTTGACATAGATCGTCGGCACCGCCATGAAAACCGTGTATGCGTCTTCGGAAACACGTTTAAAAATTGCGTCGACGTCGAATCGAGGGTGAACTTCGATTTTAGCTCCCGCCCACAACGCGCAGGACATGATGTTGATGATTCCGTGGATGTGATGCATCGGCAGAAACAACGGAATGCAGTCGTCAGCGTTCCAGTGCCAAGCTTGGATCAGCGATTTAATTTGTTGTTCGATGCAAGCGTGGGTCGTCACCACGCCTTTTGGTTTGCTGGTCGTACCGCTGGTGTACAAGATCATTGCGGCTCGATCGGGATCGATCGTTGGAAGTTGATCCCTGGAACTTTCGGCAATTGGATCGATCACCAAATGATTGATTCCGATTCTCTGGGCCAACCCAGACAATCGCGGTGCAAGTTCATCGGTCGACAGAACCATGCAGGAATCGCAGGCGGCGAGTGCGTATTCCAGTTCTTTTTCGGTCGCCGACAGGCTGAGCGGCAATGCGATTCCACCGGCCCGCCAGATCCCCCACTGTGTCGCGACGTAATCAAATCCGGCGGGCACCAAATAGGCCACACGTGATTCGGCCAAGTCGTCAGAGGGCGTTGGGGCACTGTCAAGAATTGCCGCAGCGATTTGTGAGGAGCGATCAACGACTTCGTTGTACGTGTATTGTTCGCGATCGGTTGAAAGTGCGATGCGGTCGCCGTGCTCGATCGCACGCTGGATCAGGCGTAAATGTTTCATTTCTCGCTAGTTGTTTCGTTCGGACCCATGCGTCATTGCGGAACAATCGTTTTGACAATCATGAAGATCAGCGACGGTCCGAGCAAGCAGCCGAGTCCCGTGTAAAAAGTCGCCGTCATCGCGCCGTAGGGAACCAGTCGTTCGTCCGTTGCCGCCAGTCCGCCGGCGACGCCGCTGGTGGTGC
>JAGQPO010000548.1 GCA_020426665.1 Planctomycetales bacterium | reverse complement strand
CCCAGCAGCAAATCGCTGATTGATTGAGGATCTTATGAAATCGCTCGCATTTCTTTTCCTGGCCGTGCTTGCCGTTGCATTTTTTGTTTCACCCAACGTTGCAAAGGCCGAGGACGTGCGTGTGCTTTTCCTCGGGGACAATGGGCACCATCAGCCATCGATTCGCTATCGGGAACTGGAGCCTGTTCTGCGCGACCGTGGGATCGCGATGACGTATACCGATAATATGTCGGACCTGAACCCTGAAACGCTAAAGCAATACGACGTACTTGCGGTGTACGCCAACATCGACGACATCTCTCCGTCACAGGCAAAGGCATTGATGCAGTACGTCGAAAACGGTGGTGGATTTGTACCGCTGCACTGTGCAACTTATTGCTTTCGAAACGCACCTGAAATTGTGGCCTTAATGGGCGCCCAATTCCAACGCCACGGGACCGGAACGTTTCGCGCTCAAATTGCCAATCCGTCTCACGAGTTGATGAAAGGTTATGGCGGCTTCGAAAGTTGGGACGAGACCTACGTTCATCATCTACACAACGACGAAAACAGAACGGTACTTGAATATCGTGTGGATGACGAAGGTCGCGAGCCGTGGACTTGGGTGAGAACTCAGGGGAAGGGGCGAGTCTTCTATACTGCGTGGGGCCATGACTCGCGCACCTGGACGAACCCTGGATTCCAAAACCTGGTCGAACGCGGTATTCGCTGGGCTGCCAAACGTGACCCGCAAGAGGCCGGAGACTTTGTCGCCGAAAAGGCTTTCCCCGTGCCCGAGATGACCGAGATTTCGAAGGACTTGGCGCCGTTTCAATACGATGACGTTGGAAACAAGATTCCAAACTACACACCATCAAGACAGTGGGGGACACAAGGAAAGCCGCTCAATTTGATGCAGAAGCCTTTGCCGGCAGAAACTTCAATGAAGCACCTGTCTGTTCCTAAAGGGTTTCACGTCGAATTGTTTGTCGCCGAACCAGAACTCCAAGGCAAGCCAATCTGTATGGCTTGGGACGAGCGAGGTCGTCTTTGGGTCGCCGAGACGATGGACTATCCCAATGAACTTCAGCCTCCGGGCAAAGGACGCGACCGCATCCGAATTTGTGAAGACACCAACGGTGACGGCAAGGCGGACAAGTTTACGGTGTTCGCCGAAGAGCTAAGTATCCCCACCAGTATTGCGTTCCATCGCGGCGGTGCGATCGTGCAAAACGCCATCGAAACACTCTACTTGAAAGATACCGACGGAGACGACGTTGCCGACGAACGACGCGTGCTGATCTCCGGATGGGATCTTGGCGATACTCACGGGGGCGTCAGCAATTTTCAATATGGATTGGACAATTGGATTTGGGGGATGCAGGGTTACAACAACTCACAACCTGTTGCCGGTGAACACCGTGAACGATTTCGAATGGGTTTCTTTCGGATGCGGCCCGACGGCAGCGATATCGAATTCATTCGATCAACAAACAACAACACCTGGGGGCTGGGGATCAGCGAAGAGGGGCTGATCTTTGGTTCAACAGCAAACGGTTGTCCCAGTGTGTTCATGCCGATCCCGAACCGGTATTACGAAAGAGTGCGTGGTTGGACACCATCGTTGACACTCGACTCGATCGCAGACAGCAACCGATTTCAACCGATCACCGACAAGGTTCGCCAAGTTGATCACCACGGTGGATACACCGCCGGGGCCGGGCACGCTCTGTATACCGCCCGCGAGTATCCACAAGAATATTGGAATCGCGTCGCCTTTGTGAATGGTCCGACGGGTCACCTCGTCGGCTCGTTCGTACTCAGCCGCGACGGCACGGGATACCGATCGACCAGTCCCTTCAATCTGTTGGCCAGTGACGACGAATGGACGGCGCCGATCATGGCCGAAGTCGGCCCCGATGGAAACGTTTGGGTCATCGACTGGTACAACTACATTGTGCAGCACAACCCAACTCCGGAAGGTTTTGAAACCGGAAAAGGTCACGCGTACGAAACCGACTTGAGAGACAAACGGCACGGCCGGATCTATCGCGTCGTGCCGGACGGTTCTAAGGGGACGCCGGTTTCTGCACTTTCGGTCGACGACACCGAAGGATTGATCGCGGCCCTTTCGCATCCGACCATGTTGGTTCGAAAGCACGCTCAGCGGCTATTGGTTGAACGAGGTTTGGTTGAAGGACAACGCACCGATGTCGCCAAAGCGTTAATCGCATTGGTTCGCAAACAGGACGTTGATGAAATTGGATTGAATGTTGGCGCGATTCACGCCTTATGGACGATGCACGGATTGGGGCTGCTGGAGGGCGGCGATCTTGAGCATGACAACGAGATCTACGATTCAGTCATCGCTGCGTTGCAACATCCGTCTGCCGGCGTCCGTCGCAACGCCATTGAAGTGCTTCCCCGGTCCACTCATTCCGTCCAGGCGATCCTGTCGGCAAATCTACTCGCCGACCGCGATGCCCAAGTTCGACTGGCCGCGTTGCTGGCGCTGTCTGATATGCCGGGCGATGTTGACGGTGCGAAGGCACTTATCCGTGTCGTCAATAGTGATTCGATGATGGGAGACCGCTGGACTCGTGATGCGTTGACCAGTGCCGCGGCAATGAACAGTTCTGCATTTTTGAGTTTGCTGGCCAATGTCAGCGATCCTTCCGATCAAGCAGTCGGGATTATTACGATCGTCAGCGAGCACCACGCCCGCGGCACTGACAACAATGACTTGGCCAAATTACTTGCCAACCTGAGTAGCGCGGATGGAAAGGTCATCGATGCCGTCTTGCAGGGATTCAGCCGAGGCTGGAAACCCGGCCAGAGGATTGTCCTTGATAGAACGATCGAGATGGATCTGGAAAAACTAGTCGATCGAATTTCATCGGGGTCCAAAGGATTGTTGGTTCGACTGGCGACCGGTTGGGGCAGCGAGCGGTTTTCAAAGTACGGCAAAGAAATCGCAGACGGATTATTGGAAATTGTGCGTGATCCAGATGCCGATGAGTCCAAACGAATTGCTTCGGCCGCTCAGCTGGTTGAATTCATGCAAGAAGATGCCGATGCGGTAACCGACCTGTTGGATGAAGTATCACCACAAACTCCGCCGCAAGTCGCTATGGGATTCATTGCCGCGCTGGAATCGAGTCGCTGGGAGGGGGTCGGCGCCGAACTGGTCGATCGGCTGGACACCATGACGCCGGCGCTGAAAAAGGCTGCGCTTGCACAATTGTTAAAACGCCCAGCGTCGACAATTGCGTTGCTTGATGCGGCTGAAGCGGGGACGGTGTCTCTTGACGAACTTGCCCTTGATCAGAAACAGTCGTTGGCAGCGCATCCGGATCGCGGAATTCGGCGCCGCGCCGAAAGGCTTTTTGAGAAAGGCGGTTCGCTGCCCAATGCGGACCGACAAGCGGTGTTGGAAAAGTATCTCGTCACCACCGAATCAAAGGGTGATACAGAAAAAGGCTTGGAAGTTTTTAAGCAGCAATGCTCGAAGTGTCATGTTCATGGCGAGATCGGAACCGCGATTGGACCCAATCTAACCGGCATGGCGGTGCACCCGAAGAAGGAATTGTTGACCCATATCCTTGATCCCAGCCGCAACGTCGAAGGAAATTTTCGCGCCTATTCATTGCTAACGTATGACGGCATCGTGCTGAGCGGGATGTTGGCATCGGAATCACGGACCGCTGTCGAACTAATTGACACCGAGGGGAAGAAGAAAAGCGTCCTTCGAGAGGATATCGAGCAATTGAAAATGTCGAACAAGTCGATCATGCCCGAAGGATTCGAGAAATCGATCACTCCCGAGGCCATGACCGACTTGCTGGAATTTCTAACCGGCGGCGGCAAATACACTCCGATTCCTCTGGATCAATACGCGACCGCGATCAGTACCAAGGGTTTGTTCCACGACGGTGACGACGGGCCCGATCGAA
>JAGQPO010000547.1 GCA_020426665.1 Planctomycetales bacterium | reverse complement strand
GGAATGGGAGGCATGGGCGGAGGAATGGGCGGAATGGGCGGCTACGGTGGACCAGGAACGCCGATGTCAAAATTCACTGCCAGTCGATTGCTACGGTATTGCGTCAGTCTGGGGAAATCAGACGCGTGGCCGGGACTTCCCGACGATGATCGCATCGCCGCAGCGACAATGGCGCGGGAGCTGGCACTTTATATCGCCTATCCCGCCGCCGACAATTCACACGCGAAACTGCCACCAGAGTTGTTGGAAGTCATTCGTTCAATACCCGATGTAGAACGAACCGAATCGGAAACGTACATTCTGATGGATCTTGACAATACGATCCGAAACCCCGTGGAAGTACCTGGATCGTCTGTATCGGTCCCCCCCGTGTCAGAGCCGCCTGCAGCTATCGACGCTGACAGTTCTAATTCAGCGACTCCAACAGGCCAGCCGGTCACATTGTTCAAGGGACAAGACTTGAACCGTTGGATGCAAGCGTTGGAAGTCGAGCGTGATGTCGACTCATTGGCCGAAGCAATGACTGCCGTCGAGACATTGTCGCGCGAAACCGACGCGGAGACTCGAACGGCTGCTGCCCAGAAAACAATGACAGTCGCCCGCCGGTTGGGTGGAATCGTTATCGGCGGCGACACCAACCCGTCACATCAATTCATGTCACATTTCACGCCAACGTTTTCGAGGTACTTCCCGGAACCCGGTGTCACGGTCGTTCGTCATGAAATTGAAAATGGAAACAGCAACAGCCGAATTGCATCGCTGTGGGCTTTGCATAACTACCTGTACGGATTGTCCACCGGCATGACATCACTGGTGACAAACCAAACGTCGACGGCTTGGATCGAAGACCTTGTAAACCAGGAAGAAGGTCCCGAACAGCTACATCAACTCTGTGAACAACTGCTCCAGTTTGCCGGTGCCAACGCGACCAAGGAATCGTCCAGCGAACGTACGATGGATGAAACCAAGATGGGAATGCAAGCTGCATCCGAAATGGCCAGCGCCTCCGCATTGTGGATCAAAGTCGCGGCCGGCGATGAGGTCTCCGGTGATTCACGACTAACGGAGTATTTAACCAATCACATCAATACCATCAGGAAAAACCTGAAGGCGTCAGGCAGCGCTGGGTCTCTTAATCCGCAACAGCACGGACTGAACGAAACGTTGTTGACCGCTGCAATTCAGATTGCCGCTGAAGACCCAATGTTTGGCACGCCGGAGTGCTGGGAGTTTCTGGCCGCGATGATCGCCATACCCGAAAATCCGCAACAATTTGGTTCATGGGTGTTGTCCGATCGCTATCTCACCGCATTCGAACAATTCAAAAAGTCTCAACCCAAAATCCTACTCGCCGAGATTGACCGGTCCCTTGGCAGTCCCACGCTACTGATCACTCGCGTTCAATGGTACGAGTTGGTAATTCCCTTTTACGCCAGTGAGTTTGAATCTCGCGAAAAGGCAGCCGAGTCACTGCGATTATTCGAGGCCGCCTTGGACGCTCAGGGGACGCCACAGGAGAGTCTCCGCGAAGTCGTCCAGGAAGCGCGAGCCACGGTTCGCAAGCGAGAATCTGAGCAGCGGGTGTCTGACGTTTTGGAAGGCAAAAGGTAGGTCAGGCAGTGCCTGACTTCGCCGGAGAACAGCCACTCGCATAACATCCGATTCCGGCCACAATCAGGTGTCGGGAACGGAGCATCTACCTTTTTGAAGTTGCGCTTTTGCGGGAAACCTCTGCTAGAGACGCGGAAAATCGGTCGTGACTGGTCCCTCGCTTACGCGTTCGGGTTATGAAAAGGCAATGCCTCACGCAAAAGCGCAACTTCAAAACTTCTACCTCGGGCAAACCCCTCATCGGCACCCAATGCGGCGGGATTTCGGATACCGATCCTGCCCCGCCTTTGACTCGCGGCCAGGATCTAATAAAATAATGACGTGGTGTTGGGGCCTTCCCGATGCCACTCCTGCCCCCGACACGACGGTCCTGGAGGTGGTTGCCAGCCCCGAACCCATGCAGATTTCGCTCTGCGGTCCGGACAAGCCCAACCGACCGACCCGCTTTCGCCGCACTTGTGCGTGAGGGTTATTGATTCTCAAGCCTCTTTTGGAGCGAAACGATGTCTGTATTTGGATTAACTGCCGGTTTGTTGGCAATCGGCTTTCCGGGCATGCCGGAAATGTTGATCGTCTTATTCCTCGCGCTACTGCTGTTCGGCGGCGCTAAGTTACCCAGCCTGATGCGAAACCTGGGAAAAAGTGCCAACGAATTCAAACGTGGCATGAACGAGTCCCTGGATGATGATGATCTGTCCGACAAGAAATCGGACGAATAGTCATGTTCGGGCTCAGTCCCTTTGAAATGATGGTGATCGGGGTGATCGCAGTCGTCTTGTTCGGCGGCAACCTTCCCGATGTGGCTCGAAAAGCCGGAAGCATTTACCGTGAATTTCGTGGTCGCCTAAACGAGGTCCAACGCGAATTTCGTGCTGCCGAATACGAAGCGACCAAGGCGCTCAATCCCTACGAGCCGTCGAAGGTGATTTCAGACGAAGAAGACGAATCGTCCGAACCGGCCGCACCTAAATTCACGCCACCATCTTAGCAACCGTTGGTGTCTAGCCTCAAGTTGATTCTCTTTCGCTGCGCTGGCAGCGAAAGAGGAAGGGCAAAGCCTGTCGAACGTCACTTGTGACCGTGACATTCGTATCGGCGTGGCTCGAACGACCGCGCGAGTCGGCTGATATCGTTTGACCTTTCACCTATTCCGGACTTTTAAAAAGATCCAGGAACCGGTTTTCGAATTCTTCAAAGACCCCCAGTCGGTCCAACTCACTTTTCAGCTCATACGCCTTTGAACGGTCCTCTGCGGCCTGCAAAAACATCGACTCGATCCGGTCACGATCCTCTTCCGGCAAGTCCTGTTCCTGCTCTTCCATCAGACTGTATTCTTCGGCCGGCTCAATCGCTTGCGGATTCATTTTCTGCTCAACTTTCGCCAGGACTTCACCGAGCTGTAGTTCAATCGCGCGCGATTGCTGTTGAAGCTCACTAAAGTCCAACGAGATTTCAGCCAGCTCGGAAAACAGTTGCAACACGGCCAGCGACGCCTTGGGGAAAGGAATCTGGGCGAACAAATGCGGCATTTCGCCGAGTAAACAAATTCCCTGCAACCCTTTTTCAATTGCGGCGGCAAGCAGTACACCGTTCAGCCCGCCGATATGCCCCTCTTCCAATACTCGGACGTCAGGCCGATCCAGTTCCGCCAGTGCTTTCTTGTCAGTCGCGGCGGCAAAGATTCGCGACTCATGCTCGGGATGCATCTCAGTCGCCATCGCTGCAAACGTAAACACTCGCTCGACGTCAAGATCCAACGCGAAATCGACCAATCGTTCGCAGAATTCAAATTTTCCCTGCGGAGGTTGTGCCTCGCCGATGAACACAATGATGTCGCGTTTCCCTTCTGGAGCCTCCCAAATAAACGCTCGACTTCGCGGGCGCTGGGTCCTTTGAACAATGCCTGATTTGATCAGCGCATAATCGACATCAAAGATTCCGCCGGATGAGAACTCGGCCAGATGCACCATTCCAAGCTTGGACATCAGGTAATAGCCGGCGCTGATTGCGACATGCCCCATCCCCGGCCAAACGGCAACCATCCAGGGACGCTTTTTTGTTGTTTCGTTGACCATCACTTTTACTCGTTCGTAGAGTGGCACCAGGACCTTGGCTTGACAGCGGGCGACAAACAAGTGTCCGTCCACCCATTGTCGGCAATCGCAACCAGACTCCGCATTTCACCCGGCCCGACCGTACGCCAGATTGGCGGGACGAATCAGACGGAAGACGTCGAAGCAAACAGCGCGCCATCGTTGAACGCAGGACACCTTCGGCACAGGAATTGCCTCGTTGTACGCGATTGCGTCGAGCGCGTGCTCGGTGTCACGCGGCAATCTGCAGCGTCACATGTTGTGCATGTCCGCCATACTGTCTGATCAAGGAATCTACGATGCATACTGAAACAACGCACACGGAAACGATCCCCATGGCGCGCGACGTGATGAACAGCTCGGTTCACTGCGTTCAAGCTGAAATGCGACTGGAAGAAATTGTTGATTTCTTATTGAAACACAAGATCTCCAACGCGCCGGTTGTTCGGGTCGACGGTAGCCGTAAGTCTCTTCTGGGATTCATCTCCGAGGGTGACTGCATGAATTACCTGGTGAACGAAATGTTTTACGGCAATCCATGTCCAACCCAGACCGCCGAAACAATGATGAAAAAGCATCCCACCTGCGTCGAACCCGACACCGACATCTTTACGCTCACATCGATCTTCATGAGTCGCTCGTTTCGCCATTTGCCAGTCGTGGACGCCGAACAAAACCTGGTCGGGATTGTCAGCCGGCGAGATATTCTGAGGACGCTGGACAAGTACTATCGCGAATGGACCCGATCGCACGACCGGCAACGATTTCCGGTTGATATTCACAAAATCATGAACCACCGATTTATTGTGACAAGCTGAACACGAACGTGCGGCGACGCACGAGAGGTCGGTGGTGGCACAGAATTTGCCTGACATTGAACGTGTGACGTTTCTGTTGTTCGGGCACGTCTCACGATTCCAAATCTACTGTTCCGTCACAATCAAGATTTAGGATTCCAGCCGTAGCGGAAGTCGTCAAGACTTTCGACGACGCCTGGTT
>JAGQPO010000546.1 GCA_020426665.1 Planctomycetales bacterium | reverse complement strand
GGTTTGGACCTTGCATGACATGAATGCGTTGACCGGTGGTTGTCACTTTTCCGGCGGTTGTCAACGGTTTCGTTTGGGCTGCGGCAATTGTCCCCAGATCAAACAGTCCCACCAGAACGACATGAGTTTCCGATCGTTTGAAACCAAACGCAACTCACTCCAAGAGGTCAATCTGCACGTCGTTGCCCCAAGTCGGTGGCTGTTGGGCTTGGCCCAAAGCAGTCCAATGTTTTCCGCTGCGCGTTCGTTCACTCGGATTCCGTACGGCATGCCGACCGAATCGCTGTATCCGGTGGATACCGCCTTTGCGAGGGAAACGTTGGGCATCGCGACCAATGCGTTCTTGTTGGGTTTCGGTGCAATGAATCTGGACAGTCGACGCAAAGGTGCCGCCGAGTTGTTGCGAGCGCTTCGGTCTGTCGGATACGATCGGAACGTCAAGTGTCTGGTTTTCGGCGCCGGTAACTTAGCCACCGATTCAGAGGATCTGCCGGAAATGATTCACGTCGGTCGCGTGGACGACGAGCGGACGAGACGGATGGTTTATAGTGCCGCCGACGCATTTGTGCTGCCATCGACCGAAGACAATCTTCCACTGACCGGGCTGGAGGCGATGGCCTGTGGGACTCCGGTGATCGGGTTCGACGCGGGCGGGATACCGGACTACGTGATCCCGGGTGAAACCGGATTACTGGCCGAAAATGGGAATTCGGCACAGCTTGGTGAGCGATTGTTGTTCGCCGCCACGAATCCAGAGCAAATGAAATCAATGGGCGCCAAGGCTCGCGATTTGATCGTGAACCAATTCGAAGCAAACGGCCAAGCGCTCGCCTATTTAGATCTGTATCACAAACTCTTGGACGTCGCAGACCGATCTGCTCGTCGAGCTGCTTAGAAACCGTGCGGAATCATGCATGTCTGTAACTGATCATTCTTTGTCTTCGGACCGCCGACCCGTTTTCCGAATTGTAACGCCGTCATTTAACCAGGCAAAGTTTCTGGAGCAAACGATCCGTAGCGTGATCCATCAAGAAGGCCGCGGCAGCGAGTTCGATTTGCAGTACGCGGTCATCGACGGTGGCAGCAACGACGGGTCGGTAGAAATTATTAAACGATACAGCGAACACCTTACGTATTGGTGTAGCGAACGAGATCGTGGACAGTCACACGCGATCAATAAAGGTTTTTCTAAAGTAAAGGGGGACTTCTGCGCGTACATTAACAGTGATGATTATTATTTGCCGGGAGCCTTCAAACGAATTTTAGCGCTTGCCAAAGCTCAACCCAAGGCCGACCTTTTCCATGGCATTTGCCAAAAGGTTGATGCGAAAGGAAATCACCTTTGCGATCAAATCTCGGACATCACACGGTTCTCGCAAATCATTGATCTTTGGAACCATTGGCTGCGGCCGGATCCGAATCGTAACTTCATTCAACCCGAGGTGTTTTGGACGAACCGATTGAGTGGTCGAATCGGCGAATTCAACGAAAAACTCTATTACACCATGGACTTTGATTACTGGTTACGAGGTTTCAATGCCGGGATGACGGTGGCCAAGATTGAGGAACCACTAGCCGCGTTTCGCATCCACGCCAATCAAAAGACAACAGCCAAGAACGCGAGCATCCTGGAAT
Source organism: Planctomycetales bacterium (assembly GCA_020426665.1). Lineage (GTDB taxonomy): Bacteria > Planctomycetota > Planctomycetia > Pirellulales > Pirellulaceae > Stieleria. The sequence goes on along the minus strand of JAGQPO010000546.1, from coordinate 5,574 downwards.
TGCTCGACCGCATCGCTCCGTATTTGACAACGGATGACCGCAGGATTTCGCCGGAGCTTCGACTTCAGATCCAACAGCATAGTCGCATGTCTCGGCACATCATCGAGTGCGCCAATTTGTCGCCCGAGCAGCGATTGCTGAGCCTACTTTCGCTTGCCGGTGACGAACCGGGTTTGTTGAAATCGCGTCACTATTGGCGACAAATGCGTCGCAACGGCAAACGCGTCTTCTGGAAACGCGGCGCTGCATAACCGGTGCAATCGTTTCAACCAATACGACTTGCACCGTGTTTCAATTCCGCACACTTGCTTTGCTTGACTAGCCGAGTAATGTCAGTTTTTCGTTAATCTGACCTACACTGCCTCGGAAATCTCTTGCTGCAATGACACGCTCCAGTGTTCGTACGGCCTCCAATCGCCGTCGAATCGGCCAATCGTCCCGGTGGTTTGCCAACCGGATGGAATCACGACTCATGTTGGCCGGTGATGCTGGGGCCGCGGTTGCAGATGCGGTCACATCGAGTCCTGTTGTCGAGAGCGGACCGCAAGTGCCAGGTCACGCGGATCTCAGTTCACAAATCTCTGCTGATGCCGCGACGTTTCGGTCGTCCAACCTTGTGATCATCGATCCGAGTGTTGCCGGCGACTTTGATTTTTCGGCAGCGATTCCTCAACACGCCGATCTGGTTGTGTTGCATCAGGGAACCGACCCGATCCAGCAGATTTCGAAGATCCTTTCATCGCGATCCGGTCTGAAGAGCGTGCATCTGATCAGCCACGGACAATCCGGAAGTCTGATGCTCGGTAACCAAGGCGTTGATTCTCAAATGATCAACGATCGCGCTGCGGAGTTATCACGTTGGGGTGATGCCTTTGCCGATGGCGGTGATTTTTTGATTTATGGATGTGACGTCGGCGCGGGCGAAACGGGCAGGTCGTTTCTGAATCAATTCGCGAAGTTGACCGGTCTGGATGTTGCGGCTTCAACCGACAGGACCGGTGCCGCGCAAAACGGTGCCGACTGGGATCTGGAACTTGCCATCGGCTCGATCGAGCACACCAATGACTTGGACCGATCCGTACTGGCAAAATTCTCGGGAGCGTTGTCGATTCAGGTTTATGCCGCCGGTGATATCGGCGACGAAGTCATGGAGTTGCAAATCGGCAATAACGTCGTCGGCACGTGGGGAATGTCCGGAACCGATGCCGGTTCGTCGCTTTTCGGTGAATTCAGTGTCGCAATCAACAACGCCTCGATCGATGACATCCGAATCAATTTCACGAACGACGCCTGGGACCCTTCAACGGGATATGATCGCAACTTGCGAATCGATCGTATCGTGGTCGATGGCGTGACCTATCAAGCCGAAGATCCGTCGGTGTTCTCGACGGGATCTTGGCGGCCCGAAGACGGGATCGTGCCGGGCTATCGCCAGAGCGAATGGCTGAACTCAGGTGGCTATTTACAATTTTCCTCTGCCGGTGGCGGTAACGGATCAACGATCCAAATCGATGCGCGGGGCAACACTGGTCAAGAGACCATGCAACTGTTGATCGATGGGAACGTTGTACGAACGTTCGAAAACGTTTCAACCAATCCGACGACGTATTCGTTTACTGCCAGCGGCACGGTCACCGCTGATCGGATTCAAATTGCATTCACGAACGACCAATATGACGCACAGTCCGGATATGACCGCAATTTGACGGTTGATCAAATTCGTGTCGACGGTCAAACATTCCAAACCGAAGCGCCGACGACGTTCACGACAGGGTTCTATCTTCAAGGCCAAGGGATTGTTTCGGGCAATTACCAAACCGAAACGTTGTTTGGCAACGGAATTTTCCAGTACCTTGCCGATGGCACATCGCCGCCGGTCACCCCGCCTGGTAATGGTGAAAGCGGCAGTTTTGTATTGACCGACGATTTTGCGTCGGTCTTCGAAAACGAATCATCCGTCACGCTGCGAATCAACCGCATCGGTGGCAGCAGTGGTACCGCGTCGGTCCATTATGCGACCGCGTCGGAAACGGCTACCGAAGGTGTCGACTTTGTTGGCAACTCTGGGACGTTAACGTTTGCCGACGGCGAAACCAGCAAATCAGTGACGATCGCGATCCTGGAAGACAACATCGGTGAAGGCACCGAATCATTCAGTTTAAGGCTGACCGGATCGGAAAACGCCAGCTTGTTGGCTCCGCGCACAGCGACCATCAACATTCTTGATAACGACCAGGCGTTGCCGTCTTATTCCTCGTTCACGTCGGCCTCTGACCTGCAACTAAACGGCAGCGCAAGAATTAGTAACGGAAACCTGCAGTTAACCTCCGCCGTTGCCCAACAACGAGCGTCGGCCTATTACACGACGCCGATCAATGTTGACTCGAACACTTCGTTTCAAGCCGCATTTGCATCCCGTTTTGATGGCGGGCAAGGTTCGGCTGGCGGTGAAGGACTGGCATTTTTGATCCAGAACTCGCCTGCGGGAACGGCCGGACAAGACATCGGAAACTACGCCGGCGGGCTGGGATACAACGCCCAGCAAAACACGATCGGGATCGAGTTGGATACGTTCAAAAACAGTTACGAACAATTTGCCGACGAGATCACCATTACGGTCAATGGTGTGTTGGTCACGCCCGTACGAACAATTCAGTCACCCTACGACTTAAACAACGGCCAGACCTACTACACCTGGGTGGACTACAACGGACAAAGTGACAGTTTGGCGGTGTATCTGTCGGACACCAACGTGAAACCGGAGTTCGCGTTGATGAAAACAACATTGAAGTTAGACCAAATTGTCGGTAATCAAGCCTACTTCGGTTTCGGTGCATCAACCGGCACCGCCTACAATAACACCTACATCCAATCGTGGCATGTCACTCTGGACACGCCGGCGGCGGACCCGCCGACAATCCCGACGGGTGAAATCATCAAAACGGATCTGTTCGGTGGATTGAATCAACCACTGAATGTCGAGTGGTCGCCGGATGGAAGAAACATGTACGTCGGAGAGAAAGCCGGCATCATTCGTGTCTCACGTGACGGCGGGCCGTTGACGCCGCTGTTGGATATTTCTGGAATCGTGAACAACGTCCAGGATCGCGGACTGGTTGATTTCGAACTCCATCCGGACTTCGCAAACACCCCCTACATCTATCTGAACTATACCGTTGATCCGCCAGAGGTTTATAACTACGTCGGTAATCCGCTTGCCGGGCCGGATGGATCGGGCAATCGGGCGGGTCGACTGATCCGATTGACGTTAGACGCTTCGACCAACTACACCACGATCTTGCCCGACAGTGGAGTCACGTTGTTGGGTGCCAACAGCACTTGGAACAATTTCAACGCGTTTGTCGACAGTACGCTGAACTTCAGTGAACCGCCGGCGGGATTGAAATCCGATGGATCATACGTACAAGACTTTATTAACAGCGACAGCCGATCGCACACCGTCGGTGGACTTGCCTTTGGTGGTGACGGTGCCTTGTACGTCGGCATCGGCGACGGAGCAAGTTTCAATCAGACTGATCCGCGGGCACTGCGCGTTCAGGATCCCAATAGCCTGAACGGAAAAATTCTTCGCATCGATCCGATCACCGGCCAAGGATATAGCAACAACCCGTTCTTCGATGGTGATGTCAATTCCAATCGCAGCAAGGTTTATCAAATCGGTCTGCGAAACCCGTGGCGGCTGTCGGTCAATCCGAACAACGGGCGTTTGTATATCGGCGAAACCGGACTGGTGAGTTTTGAAGAGATCAATACCGGTCCGGCCGGGACAAACTTTGGTTGGCCGTTTTATGAGGGTGGCCAAGGCGTCAACCTGAGAACACCGTCGTACCAGGGTTTGCCACAGGCGCAAGCATTCTACAACTCCGGAAAAGCAGCCAGCCCCGGCTTCATTGCCCAGCCGCACACTGACGGTACCGACGTCATCGTGTTGGGTGGCGTCGGTTGGGGATCGGCTTACGGACCGCAATACAACAACGACATTTTCTACGCCGACTTTGCCAGCGGCGTCGTACGACACGCCAACGTCGATGCGGCAGGTAACCTAAGTTCGATTGGTGTCTTTGCGACCGGAGCAAACTTTGTTGTCGATATCCAACAGGGACCCGACGGGTTGCTGTACTACGTCGACATCGTCTCGGGAACGATCGGACGTTTCGAATTGGTTTAAAGCCACCGTCATGCACAGCATGACCTTCTGTTTGGGTAGCGGAACTCGTCAAGAGTTTCGTGGTGACCGGCCATTCACGAAAGTCTTGACGACTTCCTCTACGCTGCTCACCCAATCCCGGCGGATCATGCCGCTCGCTTCTGCCGAACGACTGCGTCGGCCATCACACGCCGCAGACGAATCATACTTCGTCGCGGCTCGGCCGGCCTCGGTTGGACTTGTGAAACCAACGATGGCGCCAATCGCGTTCCGATCGGCTTGACGCCTTCCAATTGCTGACGAAGGATTTGATCATCGTAACCCAGACGTGCCAGCAGCTCTGGACCAAGCTGCCGGCGGTAATCGTCGATCAGTCTCCATGTGGTTGCCCGCTCCGCCGCCCGCTGCAGATATTTTTCCAGAGAATCTGACTTCGCACTTTGATGCTGGTGGACGCCTTTTGGATCGCCGTAGGCTCTGCGCCTGGCGGATCCGTAATGCTGCAGACCGTCAACAACGTCAACATTGATGAACGATTGAAGATCGCGAAGACATGAATCGGGATCCTCGACCAAGTCTTCATAGCGCAGCGAACGAATTCGTTCGTCTCGAATCGACATGGCGGCCGCGAGTCGCGCCGGTGCCTCAAGCAAGTCGGCACGATAGTCTTTCAAAAACCCGACCCGCGTCGGACGCGTCCACGTTTCCATGATCGACGACAAAACCGCCAACGGGTTGCGTCGCAGCACGATGATCCGGCAATCCGGAATCAAACTCAACAGATCCTCGATGATCCAGTAATAACGTGGCGTCTTGTCGATCAACACCTTGGCGCCCGCGCGAACTCTGGCGGATTCATAAAGACGCTGTGCCGCCAGGCCGAGCTCCGTTTGAAACTCGCTCCATCCTCCGTGTAGATTCTCTCGCAAGAATTCACCGACCGCGTCGTCGGCCAAGCATTGGTCATAAGGTGACTCGACGGCGCGGCGCGATCCGGCAATTGCATGGACGATCGGCAACATCAACCAGGCCTCGCCTGGCGCATAAACATCCGGATGTCCACCCAGCATGGTTTGCAGCAGCGTCGAACCGGCGCGGGGTTGGGAAACGATAAAGCAAACGGATGTTGTCACGGACTGTTTCCCAACGTGATTTGGGTGGTGGATTTGGTCATCGCCACTACGCTGCTTTTCTGTTTTGCAATCGATTGCGGGTAAGGATGCCATGCAAACGTCCCGCTATACCGAGCGTCTTCATCGGATCGCCGTCGAATCCGGCGACACCGTGTTTGCGGCGGATGATCGATTGGCACTTTTGATGCAGCGGTGCGGCGGCGGCCGACAAACCGCTGCCATGACGCCGGTACCCGATGCCGACCGAATGGGTGTAGCGAAAGACGGCGCGCT
>JAGQPO010000545.1 GCA_020426665.1 Planctomycetales bacterium | reverse complement strand
GGGCCCGATCGAATGGTCTTTTCAGACTGGAAACCGAAAGCATTCAAGGGCGTCCCATTCCTGTTGACCGATCCGGCAGGGAAAGCTAAGCCGAACATCATCCTGCTCAATGGCCCCAATGGCAGCCTGCCGCCTACGATGCCGCGGTCGGTAACCTTGCCATGTAATGGCCCCGCAAAGGCGATTCATATCCTGGGCGGAGTCGGCGGATGGAGTTTCCCGTACGATCGCACGCGAACCGTTTCGATGATCGTGCGATTGCATTACGCCGATGGGCAAGTAGAGGATCACGAACTGATCAACGGGTTGCACGTCGCGGATTACATTCGCCGCGTGGATGTCGAAGGAAGCGAATTTGCATTTTCACTCGGCGGTCAACAGATCCGATACCTCGCGGTCACTCCACAGCGATCCGAGTCGATCGAATCAATCGAGCTGGTGAAGGGCCCGGACAACTCGGCGCCCATCGTAATGGCGGTTACGGTCGAAGCGGCCGGTGGTGGGCATTAATGTTCCAGACTCGAATCCACAGATTCGTTTGTCGCACAGTGTTAGGGATGGGGACCCGCCGGCTTGGGTTGCAGGAATGCGACGCATCGGACACCGCCCAGGCGACGATGTAAGTTCGGAATGACGGTCGGGGCCGTCTACACGGCACAAAGTCGGGCTCTGGAAATGCTTCGTACCGTCCGGAAGGATTTGCCGTTTTGACGGCTGGGGCCAACGATGCACGGCCGATTTTTCCAATAAAACCCGGCAGAATGCGATCCGTAGACGTGTTTCGATCAATTGGTGTAAGCGCCGCCCGTAATACAGATTGGAACCGTGACGTTTTTCGCCGAGGATTCATGTGGCCCGATTACATCAGGACTGTCCGACACAAGCCAAATTGGCGGGTTTTTTCAGTGGTACGCTGCGGAGCGAATCGGAATCGATGAAATTGGTCAGCGTAGCGAGTGTTTTTCGCGTCAAACGATTCTAGAACGAATCGGGAAGTGAATTATGGATGGATTGTTCGTTATCGGTCAGGAACCATTGACACGAAAGGTGAATTAATCGAGACACGCAATGATGGAACTGGCCTGTTGCGGATCGAAGGAATTAGGCCGAACGATGACGATCCTCATGGGTGCGGTGGTTCAAATAAAACTCACAACGCTAGATAACAACTTGGTCAAAACTGTATCACCATGATTCAACGCAAACGACGGACGAGAAAACAGAGTAGGAATAGGGATCGACAAATATTTCGCCTTTCACTCGAGAACCTGGAAGACCGAAGGCTATTGGCGGTTGCACCCGAACTGATTCGCGACATCAATACCGCGACAGAAAGCTCAGATCCGTCTGGGTTCGTCTTCGTCAATGACGCGACCTATTTCAGCACTGGTGGTGAACTGTGGCGGACGCGTGGGAATGCCAGTGACACCGAGCTGGTTAAAGACATTCCCGGGGAAATCTTCAACCTGCGGCAGATCGGCAGTGAAGTTTATTTTGGTGTCGACTACGACAGCACCATTGGAATGGGGCTATGGAAATCCGACGGCAGCACGCAAGGTACGTTGGCGATTTATGATGGGTTTGAAAAGATTGAACATCTGACGACACTGCAAGACGACGTGGTTTTTGTCGCTCGGACGGAACGGTTCGGCAAAGATCAATTATGGAAGTCAGACGGCACTCCGCTCGGTACCGAGTTGATACACGAAATAGCGACGGGCGATTTTTTCGCAACGATCGATAATGTCACCGTCTTCAATAACATCATCTTGTTTGCCGCAAACGATGGGGTTCACGGCGAGGAATTGTGGCGAAGTGACGGGACGACCGACGGGACAGTGATCGTCAAGGACATTGCACCGATCGATCCGTTGACGTCGGAGAATCGTTCGTCAAATCCATCCGGCTTTGAAGTTGTCGGCAACGAAGTCTTCTTCTCCGCCGGAACGGCGGACGCCGGGTTCGAGCTTTGGAAAACGGATGGTACCGAATCCGGGACGCTGCTCGTCAAAGACATCAATCCAATCGCCAGTGCGTTTTTTTCCGAAGGATCCTATCCGACAGGATTGGTTAACGTTGGCGGCACGCTTTTCTTTCGGGCGAATGATGGTTCAACGGGATATGAAGTTTGGCGTTCTGACGGGACAGAAACGGGAACGTTTCTAGTTAAGGACATTGTCGGTGGAACGCAAAGCTCTAACCCGCGTTCATTGACAGCGCATGACGGCCAGCTAGTCTTTTTAGCAGACGACGGCATTCACGGACGCGAAATTTGGACAAGCGATGGAACGTCAAGCGGGACGACGCTGGTCAAGGATATCGCAGACGGAGATGGATTAGGGTACAGCTATGCGGCGTTTACACCGTTCGGTGGTGATCTGTTATTCCAAGGGGCCGATGGAGCAACTTGGCGAACCGATGGGACCGAGTCCGGAACATCGCCATTGCCGGTCGACCTGTTGCGACACCGCAGCAACGGGCTGCAATCGATGGGTGGCGTTGCGATTTATGCCGGTGAAGCAAACGATACGGGAATTGAACCATGGATCAGCGACGGCACATCAGCAGGCACTCGTCTGATCAAAGACATCAACACACGAAATCTTAGCAGCGCGACGCCTGGCTTTGGAATGATTGTCGAAGTTGGTGGTCGAGCATACATTGAGGCTGCGACGCCCGAGTTTGGTCGTGAGCTATGGACCAGTGACGGAACCGCGGAGCGAACGTCATTGATATTCGATGCGACGCCTGGTAGCGGGGCATCGTACCTGAATGATCCCAACCTTGAAAACGAAGTGGTTGCATTTGGCGACGGCATCCTCTTTGCGACCAATCCGAATCAAGGCAGTGCCTTTGAATTGTGGAAATCGTCGCCATCGGGCAACGTTTTGCTTGGCGTGTTTCCCAAAATCTTTGACACTAGTTACGTTGGACGTCCGCACGGTTTCACCGAGTTTGCGGGCGAGATCTACTTTAGCGCCACCAGTACCGCCCACTGGCGCGAACTTTGGAAGACCGACGGCACTCCCGAAGGCACTGTGATGGTTAAAGACATCCGGCCAGGCAGCGGGAGCTCGTACCCTTCTGCGTTTCAAGTCTTCGGCGAACAACTTTATTTCACGGCTTACACTGGAACGGAAGGGGCGACTATCTGGCGGACAGATGGGACAACCGAGGGAACCGAATTGTTTTGGGATATCGACCCCCGCAGCTTGAATGGTTCAGCCGCCAAACCGACGGTTTTCGATAATCATCTTTATTTCGCCGCTTCCAGCGAATCCAGTGGCACTGAACTCTGGAAAACAGACGGCACAGTGCAGGGAACGTCGATGGTCGCCGACATTTCGCCCGGGCCGGACAGCTCTTCTCCGTCTCAGTTTTATGTGGTCGGTGATAAACTGATGTTTCTTGCCGAACGAACGCAAATGTGGCGCAGCGACGGGACCTTGGCGGGCACGCAACTGGTAAGGGAATTTGACAATTCATCCCTTACTTCGCGGGTTCCGAGTGAACAGACGATCGTCGGAAATGAAGTCTACTTTGTGATTGGTTCGGGGCCTGACCGGGGACTCTGGCGCAGTGATGGCACGGCTGCCGGAACCGTCTTGGTATCAGACAACGACGCGGCACATGATCTTGTTGCCGTTGACGATACGCTTTACTTCATCGAGGGAAAGGCGATTTGGAAAAGCAACGGGACTGCATTGACGACCGAAGTGATCGCGGATTTTTCGAGCGGAAATCGAGTTGAAGAACTGACATTGGTAGGGGAATCCCTGTTCTTTCTTGCCGATAACGGTGTGTACGGACTGGAGCCTTGGCGGTTGTCCGTTCCACGTCAATTACCAGATCTATCGATTGGCAATGTCACGATCTCTGCCAATTCGGGCGTGATTGATGAGACTGACTTTGTGATGACTTGGGATGTCACCAATGTCGGTCAAGTTTCACTGGCGTCACAATGGATTGACCGTGTTTATTTGTCGGCCGACGATCGAATCGACAGCGCGGATTTGATGTTGGCGGAACAGATCGTTGACGTCAACACAGTTTTGGCAGTCGGCGAAACCCTGCATCAAAGTGTTTCGTTTTCGGTACCTTTGGACTTGCAGTATTCCGAGGGGAACTACCGACTGATTGTTCGGGTGGACGATCTCGGGCAGGTTTCTGAGTCCAGTCGAGCCAACAACGTCGACTCGGCGTCCATCGTTTCGATGGTGTTGCCGCCATTGCCAGACTTGGTTGTCGGCGAAATTTCGATGCCGACAAACGCGTATTCCGGTCAATCGATTCCCGTTTCGTGGACCCTGCGTAATGACGGTGCAGCCCCAATCAGCGGTGCCTGGACAGACAAATTATTTGTTTCCAATGATGATCAAATCGGTGCGGATCAATTTCTTGGTGACTTCGCATACACCGGGGTCATCGCACCCGGTGAAACGGTGATCAGGTCGCAATCGGTGTCACTCGGTTTTGATGAAGTCGGATCGCGCTGGTTTGTCGTTCACTCCGAAACCCAACCTGGCAGCAACGAACTTTTTCATCAGTCCAACAACACAACCCTTAGTGCTGAATCGATTGAATTGTCCGCGCCACCGCAGGCCAACCTGCGGGTGACTGATGTCATTTATGGATCAGAACTCGCATCGGGCAAAACAGCCGTGATCGAATGGGTTGTCACCAATAACGGAATCGCATCAACCGATGCGCAAGTTTGGTATGACGCAGTCTATTTGAATTCAACGCCAACACTCACCAACGCCATTTATCTTGGCAACGTCGAGAACAAGTCTTACCTTGAACCGTCAGAGAGTTATGTCGCCAGTTTGACCGTTGAAATTCCGATCAACACTGTCGGAACACACTATTTTATCGTCCGTGCCGACGATGCCAATCATGTGTTGGAATTTGGAAACGAACAAGACAATTCATTTGCAGGCGGAGCATCTGAGTTAATTCCATCACCGACTCCAGATCTTGAATTGTCTAAACTTCTGAGCGTTGACCAAGCTTTTTCCGGTCAACCGTTGCAGGTCGAGTACCAGGTCACCAATGTAGGAAACCATCCGGCAGGCTTTTCGGCGGGCTGGACCGATTTCCTGTGGTTGTCCGATGAACCCCGCATCAATGCGCGAAGCCAGTTGCTCACGTGGCAAGGATATCCCTCGCCGTTGGTTCCGGGTGAATCCTATTCGAGTACCGCGACGGTTAACCTGCCCAATGACACGGCTGGGGATTTCTATTTGATTGGCAACGCTGACGGCTGGGACGATCTCTTTGAACAAGGCGTCGAAGAAAACAATATCCTCTCTAAACCATTGCAGATTCGATTGACGCCTCCCGCGGACCTGGAGGTAATCAACATTCAAGCGCCGGAGGCGGTCGCTTGGGGCGACGAGGTCGTTGTCACGTACCAGGTCGCCAACAACGGCTTAAGCGAAACAACGGCCAGGCGATGGGTCGACGAACTCTGGCTTTCGGAGGACGACACGCTGGATTTCAGCACGGATCAAAGGTTGATCCAAAAGCCACACGTTGGGACACTGGGCATCGGCGACCAATACATCGAATCGATGACGATGGTTGCTCCTGTAGGATGGAATGTAAACGGTTTTCTGTTTGTCGTCACAAATGCGAACCATGCATTCCTGGAACTCGATCGTTCAAACAATTCTCGCAGTGCTTTGAACACGACACTGTTCGATGGTCGTCCTGCCGACCTGATTGTGACAGCCCTCAA
>JAGQPO010000544.1 GCA_020426665.1 Planctomycetales bacterium | reverse complement strand
GACCGTTCAAAAATTTGTCGGTGTCGGCTGAAGCATCCTCCGGCGGAGTCGCACGCCCGATCCGCGGATACAGAGGAGGATCGAGCGCCGAAATAATGGCTCCGACATTTGAAGTCGCCTGATCCGCGTCCACCGTTCCTGCCGTCGCGGTAATTGCCAGAACCTCCAGTCGAGGGTCGAATAACGCGGACGTGAAAGCCACTGCGTCGTCAATTCCGGGATCGGCGTCGATAATGATTTTTCGTGTCATGGCCGAAAGTGTAAGTTCACGGGCGTTTCGAAACGAGCCCGATCCGCTAAAGTGCATCACGTGGCGGAATCTGGACCTTTGCCGCTACTCAAAGGGCCGGGCGTCGCGCCCGCTAACGTTCTCGGGGTGTTCCACTGGTCGCATTTGCGGCGGCCAAGCGATTCCACTCGCGAAACTGGATCATTTCCGGCTCCAACAGAAAGACTTCATTTGCCATGACAACTTTTGACGACGCGATTCGACTGGCCAAATCAGGCTCTGACCTGAGCGCCGATCAAACGGCGGACCTGATTGATCAGATGCTCTCCGGCGCCGCCAGCGGGGACCAGATCGGCGAATTGTTGCTGGCACTTCGCGACAAGGGCGAATCGGTCTCCGAAATCGTCGGAGCGGCTCGGGCGATGCGTCGCCACATGACGCGGATACCACACAGCCACGACCGATTGCTGGATACTTGTGGGACCGGTGGCAGCGAAAGCGGGTCGTTCAACATTAGCACCGCGATCGCAATTGTGACGGCAGCCTGCGGTGTCGCCGTCGCGAAACATGGCAATCGCAAAGCAACCAGCGTGACGGGATCGGCCGATGTCCTGGAGGAATTGGGGGTCGGGATCGAATCCGACGCCGATCAGGTCGCCCGGCGGCTGGACGAAATCGGACTTTGTTTCTGTTTCGCCGTCAAACTGCATCCCGCGATGCGTCATGTCGTTGGCGTTCGTCGACAGCTGGGCGTCAAGACGTTATTCAATCTTCTGGGTCCGCTATGCAATCCGGCCGGTGCGACACATCAATTGCTGGGGACCAGCCGAGTCGACGCGCAACAGAAAATCGCAGCGGCGATTGCCGAGCTGGGAACCACGCGTTCGTTCGTCGTCCATGCGGCCGACGGCCAGGACGAAGTCTCGCTGGACGGATTCACCGATGCGGTTGAAGTCTGCGGCAACCGCGTGACCGGGCAACACCGCTGGACGCCGGCGGATTTTGGACTCCTGCCGGCCGGAGTCGAAGCGCTGGCCGCGTCGGGGCCTGCGGAAAGTGCTGCGATCATTCGTCGCATCTTGGACGGACAACCGGGGCCGCAACGTGACACTGTCGTCGCCGGTGTCGCCGCCGCCCTGTTATTGACCGACAACGCCGGGTCGCTCGCCGACGGCGTCGGTCTGGCCGCAAAGGCGATTGACAGCGGGGCGGCAAAAGCCAAATTGGAGCAATTGGCAGCGGCCCCTGATTGATCGCCCAATGTCCGACCAGTTGCTGACGCGCGCCCTTTGCGGTTCAGACAACGTCTGTGTTTTGCCCCCACCTTTTCGGCCCTGACCTTTACGACAATTTTTACCATGAACGCCAAAGACTACGCTGCACGATTCCGAGACATCCGCGACAAGGTTGAATCGGATCAGCGGCTGAGCATGGACGACGGAATCTTTTTGTACGACCCCGCCGTACCGCTCCAGGAGGTCGGCGAACTGGCAAACTTTGTCCGTGAACGTAAAAACGGTAACGTCGGTTATTACAACATCAACACTCACTTGAACCCCACAAACGTCTGCGTCTATCGCTGCCGTTTTTGCGCGTTTCGCAGCGACTTGCGTGACCCCAAAGGCTACGTGATGAGCGACGAACAAATCCTCCAACGCGGCCGCGAAGCGACTGAGAATGGGTGCACCGAAATGCACATTGTCGGCGGACTGCACCACAAGATGCCGTACGAGTGGTATCGCGGGATCATCGAATTGTTGACCGAAACCTATCCCCAAATCCATCTCAAGGCCTGGACCGCAGTCGAAATCAATTGGTTTGAATTTCAAACCAAAAAGTCAAAGCAATGGGTGCTGGAGGACATGCGTTCCGCCGGACTGGGCAGCATGCCCGGTGGCGGCGCCGAGATCTTTCATCCCGAAGTCCGCGACCAACTGTGTGAACACAAGGCGAATACTCACGAGTGGCTGCAAATCCATCAGACGGCCCACGAGATCGGATTGCGGACCAATTGCACGATGTTGTACGGCCACGTCGAACAGGCCTTTCACCGGATCGATCACCTGATGCGGTTGCGTGAATTGCAAGATCGAACCGGTGGATTCCAAGTCTTCATCCCGTTGGCGTTTCACCCAGAAAACACAAAACTCGATCAGCTGAAAAAGCCTTCGGCGCTGATGGATTTGCGGACCATGGCGATCAGCCGATTGATGCTAGACAACGTCCAGCACATCAAGGCCTACTGGATCATGTTGGGGGTCGAAACGGCACAAACGGCGCTGGCCTACGGAGCCGACGATATCGATGGGACCGTCCGTCACGAGTTGATCTATCACGATGCCGGCGCCACAACACCGGAATGTTTGAGCGTTGATCAAATGAAACAGTTGATCGTCGAAGCGGGACGCGAACCCGTCGAACGCGACACGGTTTACAACCACGTTCACCGCGAACCGCATGACTTTACCAAATGGACCTCGGGTTCCCCGGTGGGTGTGTAGCGGAACAACGCCAGGTTCTTTAGGTACGACGGACTTCCAGTCGGTCGAAATACGTCGGTATCGACAGACTGGAAGTCCATCATACAAAGCTGACTCAACCCTACGATTTAATTTAGACGAAGCACCACTGCTGTTCAGTTCGACAAACGGCTTGCCTCTGAGCATCCCGGTACTGTTTGCGATACAATGTGGTCCCACCCCATTCCTCCGATCGCGCCGGCACGAACATGCGTTTCCACTTGCTGACCTGTCTGATTTGTGTTGCCTGGAACACCTGTCCGATCGCAAACCACGCGCGGGCGGAATCCCCACACAAAACCTTGGCGGCGGAAACACTGGCTGCGGAAACATTGGCCTCTGAAACACTGGCGGCCGCAAAAAAGGCGACTGCGTTTTTGACCGACCATGTCAGCACGGAAGGCGGTTACGTGTGGCGATACACGTCGGATCTGCAATTGCGCGAAGGCGAAGGCATTGTCCAAACAAGTACCGTGTGGGTGCAGCCGCCGGGAACTCCCTCGGTCGGCCAGGCATTTGTCAAACTTTATCTGGCGACCGGTGACAACCAATTTCTCGATGCCGCTTTACGGGCCGCCGAATCGCTGCGCCGTGGCCAAATGAGATCGGGAGGTTGGCAGGCGATGGTCGAATTCGAACCGGAGCGTCGCAAACGTTGGGCGTACCGAACGGATCCTCCCAGTCGAAACGAAAAAGACCAGTCCAGCTTGGACGACAACAAAACGCAGTCGGCGATTCGGTTCCTGATCCAACTAGACAAAGCGTTGGAATTCAAGAATGCATCCATCCACGAGATGACGGTTGGCGCCTTGGACGGCCTGATCAGCAAAGGCCAATTTTCCGGCGGCGGATTCCCCCAGGTCTGGACCGACCAGCGGCCGCCGCAAGACGATACCGCCAAACTCCAAGCCAGTTACCCGCATTCGTGGCCGCGTGAATACCCGGGACATAACCAATACTGGTCACGCTATACGCTGAACGACCACTTGGCGCGAGACCTGATGAGCGTGCTGTTCCTGGCGGAACAAGTTTATGGCGAATCGCGTTATCGGGAATCTGCGCTGAAATTTGCTGACTCGTTGTTGGCTGCGCAAATGCCGAATCCGCAGCCCGCGTGGGCACAGCAGTACAACACAGACATGCAACCGATCTGGGCCCGCAAATTTGAACCGCCTGCCATCACCACCGCCGAATCATTTGGTGTCATCGAGACGTTAATGACCGTTTATCGCGAAACCGGCGACAAGAAATACATCGACGTCATTCCGCCGGCGCTGGACTACTTGGAAAGTTGTGAATCGCCCAACGGACAAGTCGCACGTTTCTATGAATTGCACACCAACCGTCCGTTGTATTTTACGCGAGACTATCATTTGACCTATGACGACAGTGATCTTCCAACTCACTATGGATTCAAATTGACAAGCAATGTCCAAAAGCTTCGCAAACAATATGAAAACCTTATCAAGCTAAGCCCTGATCAACTTCGAAACCCAGGCCGCGAACCGTCGGCGCCGAAACGACAGAACGTCCAAGAGATCATCGACAGTTTGGATGCACGTGGCGCATGGGTCAGCGACGAACCGATGCGGTATCACAAATCGCCTGGTCCAGTGATCCAGATGGAAGTCACCGTCAAGCATTTGACAACTCTCGCGCAATACCTCGCATCAATTAAATCACATTAACCACTCAACTTAGTATTGGTCATAGACAGATGATAAAACCGAGCCGGCTGGCGTTCGTATTTCTGATTGCAATTGTGCTTGTCGGCGTTTCCGATTCGCTTCGCGCCGACGACTGGGCGGGGTGGCTTGGTACATCGCGCGACGGTGTTTATCGCGAATCAGGTGTCGTGGATTCGATCCCCGAAAATGGTTTGCCGATCAAGTGGCGAACTGCGATTTCCGGCGGCTATGCCGGCCCCGCGGTCGCCGACGGCAAAGTCTATGTGTTCGACTATAAACTTCGAAGCGGCACGGCAATCAACGATCCCGGTCAACGCCCGCAACTCTCAGGCGAAGAACGACTGTTATGCTTGGATGCCGAATCGGGATCCATCGTTTGGGAGTATTCATACGACTGTCCGTATGAAATCAGCTATCCGTCTGGCCCCCGTGCGACGCCCACCGTTGACGGTGAAAGAGTATACATTTTGGGCGCCCAAGGTGACCTGACATGCCTTGCGACGAAAGACGGATCGGTCATTTGGAATCGTAATTTTCCGGCGGACTTTGGCGCCGAAGTTCCTGTCTGGGGTTTTGCCGCCCATCCGTTAGTCGACGGTGACTTGCTGTTTACGATGGTTGGCGGCGACGGCCAGGGCGTTGTCGCGTTTGACAAAACATCCGGCCAAGTGCGTTGGAAAGCCTTGGATGTCAACGCCGGCTATTGTGCACCCCAAATCATTACGGCCGGCGGCAAACAGCAATTGATCGTGTTCC
>JAGQPO010000543.1 GCA_020426665.1 Planctomycetales bacterium | reverse complement strand
AGATTGCCGATTCAGTATGCTTTGACGCACCCCCGGCGATTACCCTGCCCCGCCCCGTCGTTTGATCCAGCTCAGACGTGGGAATTAAGTCTTGAGCCGGCCGACCGCGACCGATTTCCGGCACTTTCGCTGGGATTTGAGGTTGCGCGGGTCGGCGGAACCGCAGGAGCAGTGATCAATGCGGCCAATGAAGTGGCGGTCGGTCTGTTCCTGGCGGGCGAAATTCGGTTTACTGACATTGTGCCCCTGTGCCAAAAAACCCTCAACAATCACACTTTCGAACAGCGACCAAGTTTGGCTCGCCTTTTGGAATTAGATCAGTGGGCACGCCAAGAAGCCGGCGTTTGTGCCGAACGTCTTTAATCCTCCATTCCCCCACGTATTGATATGCTCAGCGACTTACTCCTCCTGTTTGCCGAATCCGATTCGGGCGGCTTGATGGCCATTGGAGGTACTTTCCTACTTTGGACGCGAGTCGCCCTTGGGATTGGGTTGGTCATTTTCGTCCACGAACTCGGGCATTTTGTTGCGGCCAAGACTTTCGGCGTGAAATGCGAAAAGTTCTATGTCGGTTTTGACCCGCCGATGAAATTTGGACCGATCAAGTTGCCATCCAGCCTGGGAAAATTCACGTACGGCGAAACCGAGTATGGAATTGGGATCATCCCACTTGGCGGATACGTCAAGATGTTGGGCCAGGATGATGACCCGCGAAAGATGAAGGACGAAGCCGCACGCGCACGTCAGCTTCAAAGCGCCGATGACGAAGACCAGTTGGACGACGAGGTCTCGGACGCTCCGGCGGCGGAGTTGGCGGAACTTGATCCGCGAAGTTTGCCAGCCAAGCCGGTTTGGCAGCGAATGATCATCATGAGCGCCGGCGTGTTTATGAATGTGGTCACCGGGGCGATCTTTGCCGCGATCGCATTCTTTTACGGCGTCCCCTACACACCAACCATTGTCGGCAGCTCGGTTCCCGGCGGCCCTGCCTGGCAAGCGGGCGTCGTTCCCGGCGGTCAGGTTGTAGAAATCGCCGGAGTGATCGATGAGAAGATGCGTTTTCGTGACATGAAAACGGAGGTCCTGCAGTCGGGCTTCGAAGACAGCGAGCAACGTTTGCCGGTGGCACTTCGGTATGGCGATGACGTGGTGCGATACCAATTGCCGATGATGTCGGCGCCTGGCGAATCCGATAACCGCTTGATCGGCGTTGGGATGGCATTTACGACGACGCTCGGGAAATCGGAAGTCGCGGTCAAAAAAACAGTCGCGGACCAAACACTCGTCGAAGCCGACAAGGGCGCGGAAATTGTGTCGTTTAATGGGACTGCCATCGACACGTCGGCGGCGGTTCCCAGCCTGCCGTTTCTGGATTACCTGTACTCTCACCCGACCGATCCCGTTGAATTGGTGCTGCGACGCACCGACAAATCCGAACACACTGTCACGATAAACCCTCAAAAGTCTCGTTGGGTCGGAATTCGCGTCGCACCGGGCGCGGTGAAAGCCTTGGTCGCCGATGGTGCCGCAGAAAAAGCGGGCCTGAAGGTTGGCGATGTGATCCAAAGCATCGATGGCGTCGAACAATTGAACGTCGGATCGTTGTTATTGCGTCTGGCAAAGGAAACGCCCGTCGATTTAACGGTCAAACGTGGCGAGCAAACATTGAGCTTGTCGATCACGCCCACCGATGCGCTGCAAACCAGCGAGCCGACGGACACCGTTCAACGGTTGGCTGCAATCAACGCGTACGGATTTGCGTTTGAAATCTTGCCGACCGTTGCCTCGTTCGATTCATCCAATTTGGTCGAGGGTGAGCCGATAGAACCGACCGATGTGATTCAAACGATCACGATGTTGCCGGACAACCAGTTTTCGGATGAATACGACAAGGAGCCTCTCAGTCAAGTCGTTACAGGATTGTCCAAGCCGTGGAAGATCAGTGACGAAAACACGTCGTGGGGATTTGTTGAGTCGATCCAAAAGCTTCCCGTCGGAACTCGTTTCAAAATTCTAAGCGAGCGTGCCGGGTCGGGGAAGATCGTCGAGAGCGTTGTCAAAATCACCGACGACCCCGATCAAGTCCGATTCGATCGTGGAATCGCGCTCGAACCATACTCCTACACACGCGTCGCGACATCCGCTGGCGAGGCGATGACGCTGGGGATTCGTGAA
Source organism: Planctomycetales bacterium (assembly GCA_020426665.1). GTDB lineage: Bacteria > Planctomycetota > Planctomycetia > Pirellulales > Pirellulaceae > Stieleria. Next base: position 2,849 of record JAGQPO010000543.1, on the reverse strand, counting down.
AGTAAAACCCGTCTCGGTGACGTTTTCCGTTTCCTGAAGATGGCAGTTCGCGGGCGAATCTCGGCGAAAATGGTTGGTGGACCGATTCGGATTTTCCAGGTCGCCGGTTACGAAGCCGAGCGAGGCGTTTCGACTCAGCTGTTGTTCCTGACAATGTTAAGTATGAACCTGGCGATCTTGAACTTCTTGCCGATTCCCATTCTTGACGGAGGCCACATGGTTTTTCTGCTCTGCGAAGCCATCATGGGACGCCGTGTCAATGAAGAAGTGGAAATGCGGTTGACGTTGGTCGGTGCCGTGATGCTGCTGGCGCTGATGGTGTTTGTGCTCTTCAATGATTTGTTCAATATCGTCACTTAGCAATCGCCCCATCGTAGTCCGCTTATTCTACCTGTGACGGCGTGCAGGAACGCAACGGTCTGCGCCTGTATGCCTGTTGCGAGTGTAAGTCTCGGTGCGCTGCCCGCGCCGGCGAACTGTACACACATTCGCGCTACTTTCTTGCATGTGCCGACGACGCACGTCGATACGTACCTTGTTCGATTAACCCTCGAAACGATTTCAACTGACGCCCTCCCTCCCAACGTCGGCTGAGATCGCGGTGCAACGGAGCATCGACGTCTGCCGTCCTGATCCCATAACCGTCTGATTCAATTGGATCGATAGGATTCCAATGATGACGGTTGGGCAGACGTCGCTGCTCGCCCGCGATCCCTACCAACGGTTTACCAGTGTGTCGCCGGCCTCCCAATCGGTACAGTCTGGATAAACAACTCCCGAGGGTGCTGTTGGCCGCTGCCCGAATCCGTCCCATTCGATGGATCTGTGTCGGTGGATCGCGAGGGCATTCGAAGCCTTCCCAATCCGATCCCAGCGCCACTCCCTTTTTGGAGGCACCATGGCCAAAAAAGACACTTTCCGCGTGGTCACACGCGGCCGCGATGGCTCATTGATGATTTCCGATTATCCCTCCATCGATCCGTTGATGCATTCGCACCAACAAATCGGTATCGACGATTGCAGTACCGACCTGGCACTTAGGGGATTGCCGGTTTTTCGAGGGCTGATCGGTCCGATGCCTGAAGGAAAAAGTATCGTGCGTTACGAAACACCCGAAGTGTTTGAGGTGCTGACCAAAGAATGGATGAACGCCAAGCCGCGCAAGCGCCGACGCCGAACTGCGGCGCAAATCGCCGAAGAAGCCGCGTTGGCACTTGAGCTGGAATCGCAAATGGCATCGTCCTGATCTGCCGAATCGTCGGTGAGCCGTTGATGCATCGTGGCGTAATACCACAACCCGAATGCGTCAGCGAGGGACTTGTCCAGAATGCTGCGGAGTCCCTCGCTGACCCGTTTTGAAGTTGCGCTTTTGCGAATCCCGCCTTGGTAATGGATGCAACTGTTGCCTTAATGAACACGAATGGACCGGGCATCACTGTTGGTGACTAGCCTTTAGGCGATTCCCTGTCGCTGCGTAGCAGCGACAAAGGGCGGCTAAAGCCTGAACACCAACACTCATGCCGCGCCTATGATCAGAGAAGGACTCGCAAAAGCACAACTTCAAAACTGACGCGTTCGGGTTGCGACGAAGCAGTCAGCTGTGGCATTCATTCCGGGGCCGTGCCAAGCACCCGGCGAAGCACTTCGATTCGACTCGGCAGGTCCGAATGCATTGGGGCCAGCAATGGCAACGTGACGGAGCCGTCGCCCCGGATTGTTGTGTCCGAAAAATGAACTCCGGGTATCGACGCGGGTAGGTAGACACGCGCATTGGCTGGCCCAGGGTCCTCGCCGCCGATTTGTAGCTCGATCTGTAACTCGATCGGCGCTGCGATCGTCGACACTCGACCGCCGATTCGGATCGACGCCGCCGATGGCGTTGAAAAATGACTTCGAGAAACATAATTGTTTCTCCATCGCATCACGCTACGCAGGTTTTGATTCCTTGTGAATCGCAACATCACAACACGTGAGGTCAGCGGCGGATCGATTTCCCCAACCGGAATCGCCAAGTTGTTCCATCGTTGCATCCAACGTGTCAACATTTCAGCGGCGGACACTTCGCAGCCTGGCTCAAACGCGGAGTGTCCGAGAACGATCGCAGTGTAGCGGCTGCGACGGACCTGGCGAAAAAGCTGGTAGCCGGCCGAAGATGAATCCTGTCTTGGCCCTTCATCGGCGTCAGTGGAGTTTGTCTCGCCCAACAGGTGGTGCAGCTGTGACAAAAGTTCGATCGACAATATGCGTGTCGACTCCAGACGCGCGTTGGATCGCCGTAAACGGTCCGACAATCGTGGTGTTGCCGAACCGATGTCTCCGATGATCCAGATGAATTCGGCATGACGAATCACGTCGCCAAGCGTTGCCGCCATCAATCCGTCGCGACCGATGGCTTGATCCATGGCGACGTCGGATTCGTCGTCGCCGATATGGATTCGGATCGCACCTTGGGCAACCAGTGCTTCCAGCGATTTGGATTCGCCGATCGCCGCATCACACAGTTCGACTGTCGGCACATCCGGCAAACTTAAACTGTGTCGCAACGATTCCCAATCAATCCGTTCGCACGTCTGGTCTCCGATTCTGGCCGGAGACGGAGTGACGACGGCTTTGAATTGACCAGCGGCAAGGTCGCATTGTGAATCAACCCATGTTCCGTCACCATCCAGAACCACGTCATCACAGTTGAGTGGACAGAACGGACAGACGATTGACTTTGACGACATCACTCTATGCTTTCGGGGCCTTTCGTAATTGCAGCCATTCGCTGTGGAACGTGCCGTCCATGTCGACGCGTTTGTAAGTGTGCGCGCCGAAGTAGTCACGTTGGGCTTGCAGCAGGTTGGCGG
>JAGQPO010000542.1 GCA_020426665.1 Planctomycetales bacterium | reverse complement strand
GATCCAGTTTGGCCAACAATTGCTTACTCGCCAGACGATTGGTCGAATCCGGCGTTCGTTTCGTCCAGCTATTTGACTGGGGTTGGGACTTTCACGGTACCGCGGCCGGAACAGGGTTGACCGAAGGATTGACGGACAAGTGCGCGACAATGGACAAACCGATTTCAGCGCTGATCCGCGACCTGAAGCAACGTGGGCTGTTGAAGGATACGTTGGTTGTGTGGGGCGGCGAATTCGGCAGGACGCCGTTTCGTGAAGGACGTACCGCGAAAAGTAAAATTCTCGGCCGCGACCACTATCCAGATACCTTCACAATGTGGATGGCTGGCGGCGGTGTCAAAGGCGGCTTCGAATACGGCCAATCCGATGAACTCGGATTTGGTGTCGCCGAAAATCCGGTGCACATCCACGATCTGCAGGCCACGATTTTACATCAACTCGGTTTCAATCACGAACGTTTAACCTATCGATTCCAAGGCCGCGATTATCGGCTGACGGACGTCCACGGAAAGGTTGTCAAAGAGTTGTTGGCGTGATGATCAACGTGATCAACGTGATCTTCGTCAATTCTTGATTGTTATGTACGACGGACTTCCCGTCTGTCGATAGAGGTCGGTTTCTGACGGACCACTCGCCGACCCTTCACTTGTTCAATCGGCGAAGTCCACTTCGCTACTGACCATTGCGTCGCGAGAATCGGTAACGGTCAACATCCAGATGGTTGCGTCAGCGGGGATCTCCGCTGTGATCTTTCCGTCCTTCGCCGTCGCGGGTTTGTTTTGCCAAGTGCGATCCACCAGAGGACCGCGATCCGATGTGAAATGTATTTGGGCTTGCTTGATCGGTAGGTTTGATTCGTATGTTGCCGACGCGATGTTTTCAGTCTGCTGAACACTCCCGATTTTTGCCAGCGGGTCACCGCCGCGAAGGTAGTGGTCGATGAACAGGCCGATCTCTTTCGGAGCCCACCCCGGCGGATGACCGTGTCTCATGTGCGGCTCGATACGCAGCATCTTTTCGCCTTGGACCAGTCGATAGCTTCGCATGTAACTGGGCAGCGGATAATGTTTGTCGTTGGTTCCGTTGACGAACAAGATTGGCACCTTGCATTGTCCAAGCCATGCCGAAGGTTCATACTCGCGAATCCATTGGCCACGTTGCTCGGCAGAGAGTGAATCGATTTGCGGTCGCTGCACGGATTCGCCTTCGTACAGGAAACCACAGCCGTACACGGGGACCGCCGCTTTGAATCGATCATCTAACGAAGCGACAAGACAGGTCAGGTAACCACCCCAACTGATTCCCGTTACCGCGGTCCGATCGGGATCGACCTCCGGAAAGCTGCGCACCAGAGAGTGGGCCCGCATCGCCGCGGCCACCGCATGATATTGCCAATCATCCGTGACATTGCCCCCGACGTTTTTAAATTTCGATTCGGCGCCCTCGGGTGGACCGCCCCGCTCCAGTCTGACACGCGTCTTGGGTTGCTCGCGAAGGGAGCCGGACAATTTACCCGTGTCGGGATCGACGGCCGGTGCGGCCGGACGATTCCCACACAGGTCAACCGCGATCGCCGCATAACCGCGCTGCGCCCACAGCATGGTCCACTCGGCGAATGCCGTTCCACCACCGCCATGCAGTAACACGACCGCCGGCAGGTTTTTATCCGTTGTGGTATCACCACGAAGTGTGCCGGGCGTCGCATAAAACCCGAAAACTTCAGTCGGATGCCCCTGGTAGGGTTCGCTTTCAAACAGAAACGAACGAATCGGTCCTGAGTCATCAACCCACTTGTAATCAGGTGCCTGGCGATAGGAGTCTAAATCCCAAGGGCCCTTTGCAGCGCAAAGCGAAACAAGCAGCAAATTGAACGCCAAGAATCGAGCGATGGCCAAGGAGATGCGTATCATGAGATTCGTGCGGTAACAGGGAAAGTCGTTGAGGGACGTCGGATTTTAGTCAATACGAATTCGTCCGGTGTGAGTAAATGGTGAGGTTCGTTGTCGTATTCTCAGTTTGACTTGCTTCGCGACGATGGAATGCATGTGGCAACTTCAAAACGGGTGCAGCGATCCCATCACACCCCAGCGATTTTCCCCGAACAACATCGTTTCTACTTCTCAAGATCTGCTCACGCGATCAAGGTAAAACGGAAACTACCCCCTTCCCCTTTTT
>JAGQPO010000541.1 GCA_020426665.1 Planctomycetales bacterium | reverse complement strand
CGCCCATGTCGGACGAGCCGACATGGGGCGACCGGGAAGCTTTGCGTATCAGTTACCTCTGTCATAAATCCGGAGGTCTCGTTTGGGTGACCACATTCGGGTAGCCATCCCATTTGCCTTTGCTACTTGCTGATGAACGTGACTTCTTCGCTTCGAATGGTCATTGATTCGGGCAATTCGCGTCCGTCGATCTGGATCAGCAACGTGTGTTGTCCCGGTGATAGTTCGACGGGATCATCGATCGTTCCCGCGGCTTTCCCATCGACCCAGAGGTTGGCGCGATCGATGTTGTCGATTTTAAACTTGGCGGAGGTCGCCGAGCCGACTTCGATCTGGGTTCGAAGATAGATATTGACCAACGAGATATGCCGGGGTTGTTCGGTCAGTGCCCGTAAGGCGTCGCGCTCGATCTTTCCACTGACACGAGCTTGCAGCGGTTTCCAACCCTCCGTCGTCGCACCGGACAAAATGCCTTCGTTGCCTTGTTGTTCGATCCGGTGCGTTCCGGCGAAGACTTCCATGACGCGGGCGACGGTCTGGCGGCTTGCGTCGTAATCGCCGGGTTTGCCAAGTCGGGTCATGAAGCTGATCAAGTCCAACTGGTCTTGTTGCGCGACGCGATCGAGTAATCCGGCAGGCATCAATGACTTGCCGGGTTTAACCTGGGCGACCTCGGTCACCGGAATCCGAACCAATTTGTTTGTGGCATCTCGGAGCACCATTTCGTCGTCGGTGCTGCCCGATTCGATCCCTGCAATGATCTGCCCGTCTTCGGTCAAGACGGTGACGCTGTGATAGTTTTCTTTGATCTTTGCGTCGGGATTGAACATCGATTCAATGATGTAATCGACCGGGGCACTGGCACCTAAACTTGTCATGTCCGGACCGACTTTCCCACCGACACCGCCGATGGCGTGACAGGTTGCACATTGCAAACTACTTCGTCGGTAAACCATTTCGCCTCGCGACGGGTCGCCTTTTTGTGCGACCAATTTTCGCAACTCTTCACCACGTTCGGGCGACCACTTGGACGCAGTCATCGTCAAACCGCTCATCGGCATCAGTGCGTCGATCAACGATTGCGCGTTGCGACCGCCTTCGCTCGCGGCGCGAATACCGGCCCGGGCAGCGACTTCGGAAACGCCGTCGGCCGGCAGCGAACCGGTCAGTAGCGTTTCACCATTTTTTGCCGACAACATGGCCCGCCAAAGCGCGAGCGCCGCTTGTTCGTCCTGGACGCCGGCCAATGTTTCATAAAATGGTTTCGTCGCCTGATTGGCGTCGGTGCCCGCGAGTGCCGCGACGATCGCAGTTTTGATTGCCAGTGATGCTTCGGTCGACGCCAGGGAGGTCAGGGCCGATGTCGCCGGATCGCCTCCACAGGAACGCAGAGCCGCGATCGCTTTGATCCGGTTTGTTTCAACCAGATTTGCATCCGATGCTAATTCGGCCAGGGTGGGAACGAGGAAACGCAATTGCCAGGTCCCGCATAAATCGATCGCGGCACCTTGGACGATCGGGTCGTTGGCGTTGGTGCCGACCAATAACGGTTTCAAATCGATCGCGGGTTTACTGTCCAGTGCAGGCATCTGACGCCGCAGTCGTTTTGCGTCCTGAAGCGCCCCAAAGGCTTTGGCCAATGCGGCCGAATCAAATTCTCCGGCGATCGCCTGTTGATACAGCACGGCCAACTCTTTGGGACCGCCTGCCGTGGCGATCAATTCGATCCATGGTCCTTCGCCGCTACGATTGATTTTGTTATTCGCAAGGTAATTGCCCAGAAAACCGGTCGCCTTGGAAGGTTCCACATTTGTCAGAACAAATTCAAGTTGCTTTTGATTTTCGGCCTGGCTCCATTGCTGGTTGTTTAGATCATTGATCAGCGTGTCGGTGTTTTCGTCCACGTTTAAAAACAACGCGTGGTTGATGAAGCGGTCGACGTTTTTGTCCAGCGCACGCAATGACAACTTGATCGCGTCTAACCCGCCGAGCTTCGCCAAGCCTCGGATCGCTTCCAGTCGCGTGCGGCCGTGTTCATCGATAATCCGTTCGGCAAACCAGTCCATTGCTTGGGGGCGTGTGACGCTGGCCGTCGGGTCGGTCGGGTCCGACCAGTCGCCAAGAATTCGTGTGGCAGCGGCTCGCGCGTCGCCGACGTTGTCACTGAGCACCGTTGCCAGCCATTTCACATTCGGTTTGCCGACAGCTGCAGTCAGTCGGACGGCGTTCAGTCGATCTTCGGGCGTTTTCGCAAGACTCCACGCCAATTCAAGTTCCGCTGCGGTCTCCGTACCCCTTTCGATCAGGACACGTCGAGCATGATCCGACAAATAACGATCGCCCGAATAGAGAGAAGTGATCAGCGATTCAATGGACTGAGTGGTTAGATCAATCGGTTTTCGCAGCGGCAGACCCTTAGCCGTGACACGCCAAATTCGTCCGTGCCAGCGGTCGCGCCGTGGATCGCGGAAGTCGACTTCGCCGTGATTGATGATCGGATTGGACCAGTCTGCGATGTACAGTGCTCCGTCGGGTCCCTGTTTAACGTCGATCGGTCGAAACGTGCTGGCGTTGGTCCGAATCAAATCGGATTGTTGTGTTGTGACGAAACCTGAATCGATTTCGGAAAGCGAAAATCGTGTCACGCGATTGGCGCGAAAGTCACAGGTCACAAACGTATTTTGCCAATCATCGGGGAAGCTCGGGCCGCGCACGATTTCGCCGCTACAGAACTTTGGATAGTTTCCGGGACTGATCAAGTCCAGCAATTGTCGCGCGCCGGGCGTTGGGTTGAACGTCGCTCCAGGAAAGACGTAGGCGATCCCGGCAAAGCCTGCACCGTCGGTCATGAACGAATTGCCCATCGCGTCGAATTGGTGCCCCCAGGGATTCCAAAGTCCGTGAAAGAAGATGTCGGTTCGCTTGTTGCGAGTGTCCAAACGAAGTCCGCCACCGGCTTTTAAACGAACGACGCCGAACGGCGTTTCGGTATCCGTTCTCGTGTAGACGGACTGGTTCATATACAGCCGCCCGTCGGGGCCAAATAACAGGGTGTGCAAGTTGTGGTGGGTATCTTCGGTGCCGAAGCCGCTGAGCACTCGTTCGCGCCGATCTGCTTTTCCGTCGCCGTCGGTATCTTCCAGGAACAGCAGGTCGGTGCTCTGCGCCACGTAAACGCCGTTGCCCGCCGGTGCGACGCCGGTTGGAATCAACAATCCGTCGGCAAACACCGATGATTTGTCTGCCTTGCCGTCGCCGTTGGAATCTTCCAGGACGATGACCTTGTCCGGCATCGATTGTCCGACTTCGATCATCGGATACGCTTCGCTGCTGGCGACCCAAAGCCGGCCTTGTGGATCAAAGTTCATGTGGATCGGCTTGTTCAGCATCGGGTTCTCGGCCCACAACGTGACTTCCAATCCATCGGCGACGACAAAGTCCGGAGTCGGTTGCTGAGTGAACTCGGCGTATTTTGATTCCAGTCTCGGCTCTGACGCGGCTACCCCATTGGGCTTGAGTGACCGGAGTTGTTTGATTTTGATTTCTTCCTTTTCGATCAACGGATCGAACTGGGGGATCTCAACGGCGTTTTGGCCCTGTTCATGTTTCCGGAACCCAAACACGTACGCCATGTTGGCCGGACGCGAGCGGTGGAACCACAGCCGGTTCTTTTCCAAGATCACCTTGCGCAGTGCTTCGGTTTGTGGGCTGGATTGCCAGTCACCGCGGTTGATTCCCAACGCGTCGGCGATCGCAATGGCCGCCGCCTTGTATCCGTCGTTGTTCAGATGAATGGGGTCCTTGCGTTGTTCGGCCGTGGTGGCAACGTCACCCAAGTTGACGAAGTGACCGGTGTCACCACAGACTTGCCGGACCAGATCGCCGTAAACACCGGAGGTCTCAGCCGACAAGACGGATGGGCCGACAGCGGCGATCGGTGACAGAAAGACGAACCGACAATCTGGGTTGTTCTGTCGGATCGTATCGACCAGGCGTTTATAACTTTCCACGAATCGATCCATCGATTGATTTTTGGCCACCTGATCGGAGATCGTTTCGGTCTGCAGCGCGTTGGCCATTCCGTAGCCCAGGACCGCGACGGTGGGTTTGGTCAATTCAATTTGCTGCTGCAATTGCCGCCACGCTTCACCTTCGGGTTCGTGTCCGGCCTGGACCAGGCTGAGACCGTATCGTGAGTCGCCGGCGGGCGTGTCGGCATTCCAGCCGAGGTTTCGAAACGTCACGTCTTGATCGGGAAATGCGGTCGTCATCATCACTTCGATCCAGCCGAAGTATTGCTCTTGTTCGATCAAGGCGTCTCCGATCATGACGACACGATCGCCATCGCCCAGCTGGAACGGTTCGGCGGAATTGACGCAAACCGCTGGTATCAATGCGACCAGAAGCGGCAGTGCCAAACGAATTGCGGGCGAAATCTTGTTGGTGTTCATTGCAAAGAAGCGGTGGCGGGACGAACTCATCAATTGGATCCGATCGGGAGTCGCGAATCTGGGGAAGGACGCACCATTGTATCTGGTGATGCGACTGTCTGTGGGCAAGAATTGACAGACGGTGCGTAGGGAAATGCTGGCACAAAAAAACCCGGCTGCGGCGGGCCGCAGTCGGGTTTCGAAAATCATGTTAAGCCGGCGTTACACCGCCGGGTGGGGTCGACTAGGCGGGAACCGCCGCAGTCCGAACCGTCGCGATGATCGCGCTGGCGACCATGTACGGTTCGGCGTTGGACGCCGGACGGCGGTCTTCCAACCAGCCTTTCCAGCCATTTTCGACCGTGCCGATTGGGATTCGGATCGAAGCACCGCGGTCCGACACGCCGTAGCTGAACTTGTCGATCGACTGGGTTTCGTGCAGACCGGTCAAACG
>JAGQPO010000540.1 GCA_020426665.1 Planctomycetales bacterium | reverse complement strand
AAAACGCTGACCGCAGGCAAACCGCCCATGTTGGTCCAACGAGAGTGAAGTAATTCAAACACAAAAAAATCGGGAACGATATAAACGGAAACCGTCGAATCGCTCAACTGATCAAGCAAGTAACGGATTCGATCCTCGGCGCGCATGGGAAGCGTCACCATAACGGTATCAATCTGTCCGGATCTGCATTGTTCGACCAAGTCCGACAGATTTCCCGAAAGTGTTGCGTGATGATGTGAATCGACATCGAATCGGTCCTTTTGGTCCGAAACCGAAAGTGTCGGTCGGTCGTCCACACGATCATCAAAAAAACCGACCAGGTTAAAACCCAGTGCGGGTTCCGCATCGATGTTGTCGGCGGTCTGTCGGCCGAGCGCATTCAGGCCTGCGATCGCAAGACGCCTGACGCCGTAGCCTCGTCGAATCGCGGATTGCTGGATAATCCGAACCATCATCCGTGACAACGCGACCATCATCGGTGCCAAGATCGCCCACGACAACATGACGCTGCGGGCAAAGGCTTGGCCGTAGCGGGTTGCAAACCCGATCACGGCCAACGACATCACGGTCATGATCCATGTGATCATGATCGCCGTGATTTCAAAGTCGGCGTTCCCGCGGTCACTCGTTCGCGACAGCCCGGTGATCTTTGACAGAATCAAGAACACGATCACGGCCAACAGCCCGAGAACGATCCCGGCGTCGTCGATGCCGCCTCGCGCGATTGCTTTCACCACATAAAGTGATCCTAGAATCGCGATCGAATCAAGCGTCGGTTGCAATAGGTCAAGCGGTCGACGTTCGCCGGCGATGGAAGAACGCTTTTCAAATTGACGGTCAAGCATGGAGAAATGTGGGTGTTGGTCGACGGAATGAAGGCTCGCCGCAAGCCTAGGTCGCCGATGTGTTAAACCAATCCAGTCCGAGGTCTAACCAAGTCGCTTGATGCGTCAACGCACCGCTACTGATTCGCTCCACGCCGGTCGACGCGATCGCAGCGATTGTGTCAATCGTGACGTTGCCCGAAACTTCCAGCTCCACGGACGGGTTTAATTCCTCGCGCAGCTGGACGGCGGAGCGAATGTCGTCCAATGAAAAGTTGTCGATCAAGACGATGTCCGGACCGACCGGCAGCACATTACGTAGCTGGTCCAGAGAGTCGACTTCGATTTCCACGATCGACGGCGTGGTCATCCGTTGCACTTGGCCGCCACGCCAGCGGATGGCCTTCTCCGCGGCTTCGCCCGGTTGCATTGGAATACCGCCCTTGCCGCCCAGTTGCAAATGATTGTCCTTGATCAAGAAACCGTCATACAAACCGCGACGATGGTTGCGTCCCCCGCCACAGGCGACCGCATACTTTTCCAACAACCGCCAACCCGGAGTTGTTTTTCGCGTGTCATACACCTTGGACCGCATTCCGGAGATTGCATCCACATATTTCCTGGTTTGCGTCGCCACGCCACAAAGCCGACAGAGCACATTTAAAATCGTGCGTTCACTGGCCAATAAATCGCGAGAGTTGCCGCTAAGTCGCGCGATCGGTTCACCCGCGATCAATGCTTGACCGTCCTCCGAGAGGATCTCCAATTCCAGGTCGGCATCAAATTCATCGACAATCCATGGCAACGTCGCCACGCCGGCACAGACACCGGTCTGTCGCGGAACAATTTGACAACCGCCTCGCTGGTCTTCGTCGATCATGCAAAGACTGGTCCAATCGACCGCGTCGCTGAAATCCTCGGCGATCGCCAGTCGAACCAATAATCGCAGGTCATTCTCCAAATTCGAATCGGCAGTAACGGTGACATAGTCTTGCATGGGAGGTTCTTTGCTGGGAAATCAGAAAACGCTAGCAACGCATTGATTCTGTAAAAGTTAACGCCAGATCGGCCCGAGTGTCTTGCGGGGCGTTTGCAAATGGAAAAACATATCGGATAGTCAGGGAACGCTAAAGCCGCGTGGTCAATGCCGCCGGCGTCGGCGAATTTGGCGGACGAAGCAATGCAAACGCGATCGGAGGTCTACGGCGATGCAAGCGAAAGCGGAGAACCGCGTGCCAGCAGTGCTTCAGCCAGCAGTGCAGAATGCGGCCCGCGTATTAGCATCGGCTTTGATCTTGGTGATCGGATTGGTCGCCGTGTTTTCTGGTGGACCGTTACGTGAATCAGCCATCGAATCGCCGAGTCACTCTACCACCGTTTTGCGGATCGACATCAATCAGGCCGGCCAACAAGAGTGGATTTTGATGCCCAACATCGGCCGATCGACAGCGCAGCAAATCTTAAAGGATCGGGCTGCCAACGGGCCGTTCCGGTCGTTAGCCGATTTGCAACGCGTACCCGGCATTGGTCCAAAGACGGTTCGCGAACTTTCGCCGTATTGCCAAGCCGTCACTTCAGCGGCCGGACCAGAAAGTAAGCAAGTAGCGTTGGGCCCGTGACTCAGGCGGACTCAAATCAGTTGCTTTGCCGAATCACAGAGTAATTGTGCTTGATCTTCCGACTCGGCCTCTGCGATCATCCGTACAATCGGCTCGGTGTTGCTGCCGCGGACCAGCAACCAGCGTCCGGGCCAGGACAATCGTAATCCGTCGGATTCGTCGGCCGATGCATCTGGATAGGCCTTGCGCAGCTTGCTGAACAATTCCGGCAAGCCATCGGCCGATACAGTCGCCTTGTCTTTACAGATCGCAAGTTTCGGCAGGGCGTCTGCCAATTGGGCGAGTGTTTTTCCGGTCGACGTCATCAGATCCAGAACCTGCGCCATCGCAACGAAGCTGTCACGAACGTAACCGACTCGCGGGTCGATCGGTCCGCCGTTGCCTTCACCGCCGTAGGTTGCATTTTTTGCGATCATCATGTCAGCGACGTTTGCTTCACCGACGGCGCTGCGAAACGCTTTGACGCCGGCCTGTTCGGCCAACCGTTCACTCATTCCACTCGTTGCGCCATTGATAACGATCGGACCTCGGGTCGCACTGTCGGCCAGCGCACGTTGAACGCACAGCGCCAACGTGTACTCTTCGCCGATGTAGCGCCCATCCCCATCGATCAGTGCCAAGCGGTCTGCGTCGGGGTCTTGGCAAAATCCAACGGCGCATCGTGTCTGGCGAACCAGATCGGCAACGCCGGCAAGGTTCTCTGCCGTCGGCTCGGGGACGTGTTCAAATTGGCCGTCCGGAGTTTCTCCGAGTGCCGTGACATCACACCCCAGGTGCTTCAACAGTCGGACGCCCAATAGTGCTCCGGCACCATGATTACTGTCGATCAATACCTTGTGTTTTGCCAACCGAATTGCGTCGACATCAACGGTTTTCAGCACGGCGTCAAAGTGTGGTGCATGCGGATCTTCGTGCGGCCGGGCGTCGCCGATTTGGTCGAAGGGGCACCAGGCGGCGGTTCCCTGCAGATAAGCGTCGCGGATCTTGGCACCGGTGACGGCATCCAGTACGCGACCGTCGCCGCCAAACAACTTGATTCCGTTGTACGGAGGCGGGTTATGGCTTGCCGAGATCTGTACGGCGCCGGCCGCACCGGTTGATTTAACCAAGACGCCGATCGTTGGTGTGGATGCCACGTCGGCATTGACCACGTCTCGCCCACACGCCCGAAGTGACGCGACAATTGCATCCCGCAGCATCGGTCCGCTGCTGCGTCCGTCACGTCCCACGATGATCGGACCGGGTGGCAATTGAGATGCAAATGCGGCGACAAAACTTCCCGCAACGACCGGAGTGAGTGTTTCGCCGACGATTCCGCGAAGCCCGCTAACGCTGATAATCAATTGACTCATCCGTCGATCCCGGTGACGTTGGACGTTGACTGTAATAACAAGATAAGGACGCACGGTCGGTGATCAGCCGTGTGGGATCACCCACATGGGATTGTCAGGGTGTAAAATCCCGCCCGCAATTTATACCGTTCCGCGTTTCGCCGCACCGGTCGTTGCACATCCCACTGCCTAACAAATAGAATCGGCCGAGAAGAAGTACACAAGAACACGTCTCCGCCAAAAACATCTCTCAAAGGCAACGATTTGATGAATGCTACCGATGCCCTGGCCGCCGCCAAACAAGCTTCGATCGACGGAAAACTGAGTCAAACGGCTGTTGAAAATATCGAGTGCTGGCTGACGGAAAATCGATATGCCGAGTATCGCGATCAAGTCGCCGATGAAATCGCCCAGCAGAAATGGCAGGCACTCGATGACGCATTTTGGACAATCATTCCGTTCGGGACCGGTGGACGCCGAGGCCGGATGTATCCAATTGGCTCCAACGCAATTAACGATCGGACCATCGGCGAAAGCGCCCAAGGTCTGGCCGATTATGTTGTCCAATACCACAAAGGCCAAAAAGATCTGTCATGCGTCATCGCCTATGACACGCGACACAAATCCCGTCACTTCGCCGAGTTGTGCGCCGGAATCATGGTCGCCGCGGGGTTCAAGGTCTACTTTCTGGATGACTATCGCGCGACGCCACAACTCTCGTACGCCGTGCGATACAAGCATTGTGATTGCGGCATCATGGTGACGGCCAGCC
>JAGQPO010000539.1 GCA_020426665.1 Planctomycetales bacterium | reverse complement strand
GAATCTATGGGCAAAGCTGTGGCGGATACTTCTATCCGGTTTGGCTGACGGAACATCGCGAAGCCCGCGCGGCTCTGGATCGAACGGGTTGGAATCGATTAACGATTTCTGCGAAAGGTAACGTCGTAAAGACCTGGGTGAACGGTGTGCCCGTCGCTCATTGGGTCGATGATGGCACGTACGCAAAAGGATTCTTTGGTCTTCAAATCCATCAAGGCAAGCAGGGAAAGGTCCTTTGGAAAGACATTCGGGTAAAAGAATTGTCGGCCGAATAACAGACCCACACCGTTTGCAAGTTGAATGGGTGGCGATCAGCGACTGCTTTGTCAAGATTAAGAATTAGGATTTCAGCCGTAGCGGAAGTCGTCAAGACTTTCGGCGGCTCCTGGTTCCACCACGAAACTCTTGACGAGTTCCGCTACCCTAAAATCGAATTGGAACGAGGTGCTTGGAACGTTTCTGTTTTCACTTCAGTTCATTGCGCAACGCAATTGCCAGCCGTTCGTATTGCTCGATGACGTTGTATGCTTGCGCCGAGATCCGAAGGCAGTGCAGTTGGTCATTGAGCTTAAAGACTGGGACTTCGATTCGATATTCGTCATAGAGTCGTCGTTGTAACGTCGTGGCATCGGAAAAGGCACGTCTATCCTGGGTTGCGATCGGGATAGACGCCAGAGAACCGATCATCGCTGGTGGCGCGGGTGATTCGATTTCCAATGCGTTCAACAATTTTTCGCGGCCGGCCAGGACTAGTGACCTGTTTGCCAGACACAGTTCGGTGATTCCTCCGGGCCCTAATCGATTCAGGAAATCGATCGCAGTTGGGACCGATAAAATGGGAGTCGGATCGTATGTTCCGATCCAATTGAATTCCGCAAGGAATCTCGACTTACCATAGGATTCCGTGTTCGCACCATGGCTGATCGTTGTCGGTCGGACTTCGGGTTGCCATTGTGGAGCGACATACAGGAAGCCGGACGTTTTTGGGGCGCACAGCCATTTGTGGTGATTGGCCGTGTAATAGTCGGCATTGATTTGGCGCAGATCAACTGGCACCATGCCTGGCGCATGGGCTCCGTCGACGATCACACGCACGTTGCGACGGTGTGCAATTTTGATGATGTCATTGACGGGAAATACCAATCCGGTCGGGCTGGTCACATGGTCGATCAATAAAAGGCGTGTTTTGTCGGTCAGATAGCGTTCAATAGCCTGGGCGACTTGGTCCGCCGATTGAATCGGAAATGGAATCTCCGCCACCTGCATCGTTGCTCCGCAACGCGACGCGGCAAAATGCACCGCGTTGTTACACGCATTGTAACCGTGGTTTGTTACTAAGACCTCGTCACCCGGAGCGAACGGGAACGATCGCAAGACGGCATTGACGCCTTCGGTCGCATTCCTCACAAACGCGATGTCTGCAGGATTACATGAAACGAGCTCACCGATGACCTGACGTACGTGATCTAGTTTCGGCAACAACGTACGTTCAGGCGCCAAGAATTCAATCGGATCGTACTCCAATTGATCGATCCACTGACGCTGTTTCTCCAAAACGATTGACGGAGTCGCACCGAAGGATCCGTGATTCAGAAAATCGATGTCCGGATTGAGACGCCAATGTTTTCGCAACGGGTTGACTGTCATCGGCCGGTTTGTCGACGCCCAGGAAAGTGGCTGTCGTAACGATGTCGTTCGCGGAAATAAGGATCGTTCAGCAAGTCCGGTTCATGAAAACTGCCGAAGCGATAGGGATCGTAAACGTAGTTGTCGAATCGATACGGATCAAAATTTCCCGGACGTGGATAATTTCCGTTTGGATAACTGAACATTCCAATGCTCATCGGACCGGTCGAAGTCGGGTAAGGCGTGCGGTAAAGGTTCGGGACGCTGGCCGTCTGAGCAGAGGAGGCTCGTTGCGGCCGAGGCGTTCGTGACCGATTTCCAAACCATTTTGCGTGCGTGTCTTGACTGAGAATCGAAAGCAGCACGAACAGCGTTACGAGCAAACGAATCATTGTTTTCTCACGGTATGAATTTGATCAACGTCCGCGAAACCCTAACCGCCAGCAAGACCCAAAGTGTCAAATACGGGCCAGATCATTGTTCTTCGCGTGCGAGTGATCCCGGCAACACGTACAAACCGAAGCACATGCTTTCTGTAAAATAGATTTATGTTTCTGAAGTTGCCTAAGTCTCGGGCGGACGCTGATGTCTTGACGGTGCGCCCTTGTGGTAACCCACTGCGAATGTCGGGGGAAATGGTTTTGAGGTAGCGGAACTCGTCAAGAAATTCGTTCGGAACCAGGAATCCGCGAAAGTCTTGACGACTGCCGCTACGGCTGGAATTCGGTACGTCTAGGTGGAGACCATGTCCTATCTTCCCCATGTGACGTCTTTCCGCCTTCGATTCAGGTTATGAGAATTGTCACGGGTGATACAGCCCGAACGCTCGAGGGTCTTCCGAGAACTGGTCGCGCAACGCTGTGGCAAGCCAATCCATAACCTAACTCTAGCCATACACAGGGTGTTTAGGATGCATAACGCGGGTTGATAAATACAGAAGAACGATGAACCACTTTGATGACCTGGATGACTTCAACGACTCAATGGACGATGTTTCCAAGATTCTTGAAAGCCTGGACGTCTGTCGATCACTGGTCAAGCAGGGCGATGAATCGACTGTAGCGATCAGGCTTCAAACCACCGGTTTCGAAATCGTGGCCGACAGTAACCTGGGCGGCGAGCGCATTTCGGACATCTTGAATCAATCGCTCAGCGATTACATTGAGTGCACCAATGCGAGTCTGTATCGGCGCGGCCAGTTGGTTGATCGGATCGACCATATCAAGGTTCGCAAACCGGAGATCATGGTTGCGGGGATTGTAGGCGACAAGCACGAGGCGGCTCAGAAACGGATTGGCAGCCGTCGTCGGATGGACCAGTTCGATGCGATCGTTGCGGTTGATCGATGGATCGTAAAAGGTCGACTTTACATGACCAGCCACAAAAGTGTGAAAGAGTTCCTTCACGCCAATCGAGATTTCTTTCCCATCGCGCAAGCGGAAGTCATCGACGCGGAATCTCCGGAGAATCCGCAGGCGATGAGCGTGGCAATCGTCAACCGTGCGCGTGTGTCGTTCATGGAAATCGTCGAGCCGCCTGAATCAGAAGCCGATAAAAAACTTTCGGCCGTCAGTCGACTTTTGAAAAGCGATGCGTAGTGCTTTGTTCAGATTAAATTTTAGGGTTAGCCGCGACTTGTACGACGGACTTCCAGTCCGTCGAAACGGACATTTGTCGACAGACTGGAAGTCCGTCGTACACGAAAATCGAATTGGAACGAAACACTAACCGCGTCAATTCTTGGGCGAGTCCAATTGCAGAATACCCAGCCGCCATGGGATGTCTCCGTAGGCGCCACTTTGATATTCTTGGTCGTTGGCCCCTTGGAACAGTAACTGCAAATCTCTGGGATCGATTTCCAGCCTTTGGTCATATCCGCTGCGAATGAACTCGCCATGGCTGTACGAAGTCGCCCAAGAGTCGCTTTGATTGACGACATTAACTGGGGAAACCATTGGTTTCTCTCGACGGGCGGCGAGCGGAGTCCATTGGCCGTCCAGCGAATCAGCGACAAACCCTTTGAAATAGCGACGCCGATCCGCCTGTGCTTCGACGATTGTTAGAAACCGGTTAAGTCCTTTCAATGCATAGGTATGACTGGCTTCGAACAAATCGGCTTGCAGAGCAACAGCGGGCTTTGTCCAGTTGGCATTGGGGAAATCTCTGATCGACGTTTCCGACCGCCACATTTGTCCGTTCAAGGTAGTGAAAAACAGGTGCGCCCGGTTTTTGTCACAGATCACCCAGAAATCGAGCCCCGCCTTGGTGCCTTCTTCGACGACATACAGCGGTTCCGGTTTCGTCCAATCGCCGGGCTTGCTGATGTCGTCATTGGTTGAAAAGCAAGGTCCATACTTCAGTCCACGAGTATCGTCGGCCGCCTGGTAGACGAGATACCATTTCCTGTGGGGTTCGAAATAGAAGATCTGCGGCGCGCCGTGGTATCCCATCGTCAGGTCCAATACGCTCCACTTCGATTCTTTTGCGCCAGCCCAATCGTCAAACGAAAGGTAGCCGATGCGGATTCGCCCATCGCCTTCCTTGTCTTTCCGCAGCGTACAAAACAAATGCCACCGGTTGTCGTATCGAACGATACTAGGATCCTTCACCGCGACCCAGGGATGAATTGGTGAATCCGGCAACCGCTGTGGATCCACGGCCAGAAACGGAGGTTCAACGCGCCACCGAAACTCGCCGGATTCAAATGGATCATCAGCGGGAAGTTTGACAGCAACGTCTTGCGAATGAACATTTCCAAAGATGCAGCAAAACGAAAAACAAAACAGTGCTCCAAACTTGAAGCCCGCCCAAGGTCCAGTTGTATTCTGCATCTGCATTGCCTTGCTTGCTTGCTTGCTGGAAAGATCGATCGAAAACAGTGCCGTCGTATTTTGAGGACACTTGAATCAAATTTTCACTGGTAATCGCGAGTGGATCTTTAACAGGAGATAACGGAGGAAACAGAGGAAGCATGAGTCTTATGCGATTCGAATTGAATCACTCCGTTTTCTCTGTTGCCTCCTGTTCAGATCTCCGTAATAAGCTCCTGTTTTTTTGGATTCTCGATGCTTCGTGATCGGCTATTTGCTTTTCGATTTTGGAAGCGACTCGAACAGGCGACGGTGAAGTTCTGCCAATTCCGGTGCGGGGATTTTGACGACCTTGCGATCGTAGGTAATTAGTCCGTTGATTTCGCCTTCGACGTCGGTTGTCTGTGTGTAGACGCCTGCGGCGATTCCTTGTCCGCGAAGTTCGTTTAGCTTTTCCAGCGAAGTGATGTAGCGTTGCTTGTATTCCGCTTCGTTCTTTGGCAATCCACCGTAGCCCCAGTTGCCTCGCCCCGAAGCCCACAGGTGTCCTTCGACGGGATACCCGTGGCCGCCGAATTCACCCATCACTTTGATAAACGGATCAAAGCGGCCGTTGATGTCTTGTTTGAACGGGAAACTCGGATTGGGATAAGCGTGTGCGTCAACCACGTCGCCGACCGGCCAAAAATTCCCGCCGCTGGCGATATTGATCAGACGAGACGGATCTCGCTGTGCGGCCCATTTGCCAACCTGGACGGTTCGATGTTGGCCCCATGCTTCGTTAAACGGAGTCCAGACGACGATGGACGCGTGGTTTTCGAGGGTAGCGATCATCTGTTCAAACTCGTCCATGAATTGTTGATGATCTGTGTCCGGCCATTCGGCGTCCACTGGATCGGGGACCAAGCGTGTCCAACTGGGGCTCGGCCCTCCACTAACCTGGTCTTGCCAAACCATCATCCCCAGTCGATCGCAATGATAGTAGTAGCGTCTGGGTTCGACTTTGATGTGTTTTCGAATCATGTTGAATCCGGCATCTTTCAGCCACTGGATGTCATACAACATGGCTTCGTCCGAGGGCGGAGTTAGCAATCCGTCCGGCCACCAGCCTTGGTCCAGCGGGCCCCAGTGAAAGATTGGCTGATCGTTTAACGTAAACCGCCAGTGTCCGTCGTCGCCCTTGATTTTACCGACGCTACGAATACCGGCGTACGACTGAATACGATCGACGGGCTTGCCATTTTCGCCGCCGAGCGTGATTTCAAGTTCATAAAGATTTGGCGAATCGGGTGACCAGAGTTTTGCGTTTTCAATCTTCACACTGAAGTAGATCGCGTTTTGATTTGTTTCGCTTGAGACACTGTATTTGTCTTCATCGACACCGGTAAGTTTCAGGTCGGCTTCCCCACCGCCTTGGCGGATCAGTTTGACTTTGATCGTACCCTCTTTGGAGTCCGTCGAGATCTTAAGGTCCTGGATATAGTTTTGGGGGACGCGTTCCATCCAAACCGATTGCCAAATCCCGGAGACTTGGGTG
>JAGQPO010000538.1 GCA_020426665.1 Planctomycetales bacterium | reverse complement strand
TCGTCCACGATGTGATGATCACAATTGCTGGTTTTCATGATTCCATCTCCCCCAACTCCGAAACGACTCGATGAAGTCGATCCATCACTCTACCCTGGGCCGCGTAGACACCTCCGGCGGACATGTTCAGCCTTTGGGCAGCTTCAGCGACCGGCAGGCCATCGATGACGGTCAGCTGAAATGCCTCCCACGAATTTCCCCTGACTTCAGACTGGACAATCGCCGCTGCCCGGAGAAAGCATTCGCGTCGGGCCTCGAGATCAAATCCAAGTTCCTGTTCACGTGGATGTTCAATTTCGCTACTCAGTAAATCCAAAGCATCCGTGCCGCCTTGCCCAAGATCTTTTGGCTGACGCGTAAGTGCATTCAGCGTGGCATTCTTGGTAACCCGTCTTAGCCAATGTCGAAATCGGGCATCGCCCGTAGATTCCCACCGACCGATGGCGCCTGCGACGGCGATCAGCACTCGCTGAACGAGATCCTGGGCGTCAGCGTCCTGCAGTCCATGTTGACGAGCCATGCGATAGATGACCGGTCGATACATGGAAACAAACTGATCCCACGCATCACGGTCCTCCGCAGAGCGAATCCGCAGCAGGAGATCAGATTTTGTTTCCGGAAATTCAGTCACCCAAGTTACTCCTCATCAAGTTTCAAAAGGCCAAACACAGCCCTCGTCGGGAATTCTACACTTCCCAAAGATTTTCTTGAAAAATGCCACAAAGCGCCAGCGCGGTGCGTGTCGGTATGCCGATTCGAGACCGGCGTCACCCGAGCCCATGAAACGTCCAGATGTCGTGCAAGTGCCGGCCACGATTCGAATTTGCCGGAATCGAGCATCCTGGAGCATTACAGAGAGATCGGCAAAGCGATGGAAGAGTTTTTTGCTCAAATGCGCCCACCGGACGGCCAACATTGAGCATCGCGGGTGCCCCGTCATACCATAATGGAATCGTCGGACTCGAATCCAACTTCCTCTCGGGAATCGGTACACCTATGAATCGAATCGTCTCTTGTTTTGTCGTGCTCGCTGTTGTGAGCCTGCCCTCAGGTTCGTTTGCGCAGCAACCACAGCCGGTTCGTGTACTCACCATCGGAAACAGCTTTGCGCAAAACGCATGTAAGTACCTCGAACAGATTGCTGCCGACGGGGGCGTTGAGATGGTTATCGGTACAGCTAATCTTGGCGGTTGCACCTTGGAACGACATGCGACGTTGGCAAAGGAATCTGCAATCGATCCGAACAACAAACCCTACACGCGTACCGTTGCTTCCGAACGCAGCAAACTCAGTTTGCAAGAGTACCTTGTCGCTGAGAAATGGGATTTTGTGACCGTCCAACAAATGAGTGCCCTTAGTTTCAAACCCGAGACCTACCATCCGCACATTGACGAACTGGTTGCTTTGATTCGCGAACTTGCACCGCAAGCGGAAATACTGATCCACGAAACTTGGGCCTATCGTCAAGATTCCGACTTATTGAAGCAGTGGGGCATGACTCAGTCTGAGATGCACACCGGAATCGTCAATGCTTACGCAGACGTTGCAAAGCAGTTTGGTTTAAGAATCATTCCCGTCGGTTCGGCTTTTAATCGGTATCGAACCAGCGAAGGGCACAAAGTCATTGTCCCTGACCCCGATTACAATTTTGAGAGCCCCGAGTATCCCAGACGTCCCAATCAAAAGCATTCGCTTGTTGCCGGTTGGTACTGGGACGATAAAGGTGGATCGGAACCCAAGTTGCGTATTGATTACAAACATGCAAACGTGTCCGGATGTTACTTGGCCGGGCTGGTGTGGTACGAGACGATCACCGGCAACGACGCGCGCGAGATCAAGTACGCGCCGCGAGGTGTCGAGAATGCCGATCAATCGTTTCTGCGAAACGTTGCCCACAAAGTTGCCGGCAGAGTTGTGCAAGAACCGCTAAGCAGCAGATAGCTTTCTTGGAGCAACCATGGTTACAACCGACATCGCACATTCAAAATCGGCAGAGCAGGAGGTGAGGTCGCGTTTTGTTGTAGTCTTCGTCCTTGTCTTGCTGTGGTTTTTCGATCCTCAGAAAAGCCAAGGGTGGGGACAACTGGCCGATCACATCTCAAGTGCTGAGCGGTTGCACTTGGATGGCGTTTTCGTGTTGATCCAAAAGACTTCGCACCGACGAGAGCAGGTCTTCGGCGGTGAAGGGCTTGTGCACGATTGGGTAGCCGGCCGGCACCTCACCTGCACGTGCGACCTCGGGGTCGTGTCCGGTACAGAATAGGACGGGCAGATCCGGATTGATGGACCGGATTCGTGCACAGGCTTCGCGGCCGGTCAGGTTCGGCATCATCACGTCTAATACCGCCAGGTCAATTCCGTTGCTTTTTCGGCTAACCAGTTCCACAGCCTCCAGACCATCACATGCCAACATGACATTAAACCCGGCTCGTTGCAGAATACGGCTGCTGACTTGGCGCAACAGTTCCTCATCATCGGCAACCAAAATGGTACCGCCGATCGTTTCGAAATCTTCGTGGTGATCGATCGGAGCCGGGGCGACCACTTCAACCATTTGAGGCGACGTCATTGCGGGCAGATAGATTCGGAACGTCGTCCCGAGCCCGACTTCGGACTCGACGTCGATGTGCCCTTGATGCTGTTTCACCAAACCATAAACCATTGCCAGCCCCAAGCCCGTTCCTGTGCCGACATCCTTGGTTGTATAAAACGGTTCGAAGATATGGCTGACAACATCAGGGGGCATTCCGCATCCGGTGTCTGATATTGAGATGCAAACGTATCGCCCCGGAACAAGTACTTCATCTCTGCGGCAATAGGCTTCGTCTAAATCGACCAATTCCGTCGAAATCGACAGTTCACCGGCCGCATCCATCGAGTCGCGTGAATTAATACAACAGTTCAGCAGTGCTTGTTGCAACTCGGACGAGTCGGCGTGAACCATTGTTGTCGAAGGATGCAGATTCTGGTGGATTTGGATTCGAGATCCGAGTAATGGTTGTGCGAGATCGACGAGTTCGGCGATCACATGATTGACGTCGACGTTGACACAGCTTAGTGCTTTGCGGCGGCTGAACCCGAGCAGTTGTCGGGTCAACGCCGTCGCCCGTTCACCAGCTTTTAGAATGCATTTCAAGTCCTCGTGAATCGCATCATCTGTCGAACTGGAATCCAAACCGAATTGGGCGTACGACAAAATGATCTGCATGAGATTGTTGAATTCGTGCGCGATGCCGCCGGCGAGCATTCCGACGGCTTCCAATTTTTGCGATTCGCGAAGTTGTTCCTCCTTTTCAAGCAATCGTTGTTGGGCCTCCTCTCGCTGCTTCATTTCGCGGCGAATCTCTTGAGTCTTTCGCGCGACGATTTGCTCCAATTTCGCGACCGTATTGCGAGACGCCTTGGTCGGCTTTCGTTTTTTTGTCATCGCAGCTGCGATTTGCGAGACCTCGGCGGCGTCAAACGGCTTGCGCAGGATTAACAGTTGGTCGCTGTTGCCAAGTTGATCAACAATTTCTGACCACGAGTAATCCGAGAACGCGGTGCAAATGAGGACCTGCAAATCGGGATCGGCTTTCCAGAGCTGACGAATAGTTTCAACGCCGTCCCAGCCCGGTGGCATCCTCATGTCAACAAAGGCGGTGCTGTACGGGCGGCCTTCGTCAATCGCCTCGCAGACCATCCGATACCCTTCTTCGCCCTGGTAGGCGGAGTTGAGTTCGTAGGACCGAGTCGCCTTGCTGCGGCTGCACGTTTTGCCAAACAGCGACGCTTCTAAAGAATCAAACTCGGCATCCCCTCCCGAATCGTCGCAAAGGATCTTGCGAAAATCGTCGTGAATGGCGGTGTTGTCATCGATAATGATGATTCGCGGAGTGTCTTGGCCGTCAGCAATGGGCTGATCATCCACAACGGGATGTTCAGCGTTTGCTGCGGTCTGGCATTCTGGTTCCATTATTGTTTCCGACACGTTTCGTTTTCACGCCTGATTGACGTCTGGTTCACGGCAGTGGTGTCCAATTCAAAGCGAGGCATTCACATATCGTCGCCACCAACAACATCGGTCGCACCTACCGGCCGAAGCGCCATGTGAAGGGATTCCGACACCGATTCGACACGAATGAGGGATAAACGACATTCCGCTGGTAACAATGATTTCAACAACGCAACCGTTGGTTTCACGCGACGGGGCCGGTTTTGCACGGCCATCGGGCAGTTGCGGTTTTCCGTAAAGATCTGCGAATCGCTGAAAATCCGTCAACAACTCACTCGAAACAAGGGCAAGGTGAGTACTCCTGTCGAAGGGATATCGATCGGAACAAACTCACCCACACGAATCAACATTGGGGCCGGGCGATGGATCATTACTGTAGAAGCGGAATCACGAGCCTTTTGATGACTGTCGTGAGAGGACGGCCTGTCGTCCTTGCGGTTTTTAGTGTTTGGGCCGTCATGATTGTTGCGTCCTTCGAGGCACCGACCCACTGTTCGGCCGGCGAGACCGCGTCTTTGCCGGCGACCCCAGCTTTAGATCCGGCTTTAGATCCGGAACAGATCGACGATTTGGAAGTCGACGATCTGACCGCCGGCATGGCATCCAAAACAAAGGGCAAGGTCGACGCGCCGTCGGATGAACTAGACGAGGAACTTGACTCGCTGCTGGACCAGGACATTGGGACGCTCCGACGAACCTCGGTCGCGCCTTCGTTGGACGTCGAGGTCTCATCCGTTTCGCGTCAGAAAAGCACGGTCGGAAGATCACCCGCGGCGGTGTTTGTGATCACCGAAGAAATGATTCGCCGTAGCGGTTATCAATCGATCCCCGAAGTGTTACGACTAGCGCCGGGATTGCAGGTGGCGCGAATTGACGGAAACAAATGGAGCATCAGTTGTCGGGGCGAATCGGGACGGTTCAGCAACAAACTGCTCGTTCAGATTGACGGTCGCAGTGTCTACAATCCGTTGTTCGCCGGTGTGCACTGGGACATTCAAGACCTGTTGCTGGACAACATTCTACGGATCGAAGTCATCCGCGGTCCTGGTGCGACGGTTTGGGGAGCCAATGCCGTCAACGGCGTGATTAACATCATCACCAAACCGAGTTCTCAGACCCACGGCAGTTACGCCATCGCGGGCAGCGGAACATTAGAACAAGGTTTTGTCGGCGGACGTGTCGGCGGTCGGACCGCCAAAGGGATTGATTATCGGGTCTGGGGAAAGTGGTATCAACGCGATGAAATGGATCTTCCTGGGGCGGTCCCATTTGACGCGACTCAGCAGGTGCGGGCGGGCTTCCGAACCGATTGGACGTCCGGTTGCAATGACAACTTTACTTTGCAGGGCCAATTCTACGACGGCCATTCAAACAATCTTGCCGACCGTGACCAAGCCGGCCGTATCGCTTTCGAAGTTCCCGTCTCCGGTGGCCACTTGTTAAGCCGCTGGACGCGAACTCATTCGAAAGATCGCGATTCGACCTTGCAGCTGTACTATGATCGATTCGATCGAAGCACCAACGGTTTTGGACAACAAACCAATCTCTTTGACGTCGATTACCAGAACCGATTTCGATTCCATTGCGATCATGCAGTCATTTGGGGGTTGGGATACCGTTCGATTTTTGACAATCTCACCAACAATGCCCCGATTCAATACATTTCTGCCGATCCCCAGCAACGCACGGTCCAACGATTCAGTGGTTTCATGCAAGACGAAATCACACTGCTTGAGGATTCACTCTATCTGACATTGGGATCAAAACTTTCGCACAACACTTTCAGCGACTTTGAAGTCCAACCTGGCGTCCGACTGTTGTGGCTTCCTAGTGAATCCGATGCTGCATGGTGTTCGATTTCGCGTGCCGTTCGCACGCCGTCGCGTTTGACCGTCGACGGAAATGTGATCGTCAATCAGTCTCCTTTTCTGGGTAACTTCCCCTTCATGCTGCGTGCCACCCAGGATCTTCCTGCCGAAAGTCTGGTGGCTTACGAGATCGGCTATCGTCAACAAACCAACGAGTTCTTTTCGTGGGACGTCAATGCTTACGTGCACGAGTATGACAACTTGAATGTCCTACGGTTCAACATGCCGCCGGCCGCGTGGCCGTACTTGGATCTGGTCGATGTGGGATATGGCGAAGGGTATGGAATCGAACTTGCCGCGACGGCTAAGTTGACGGAAAACTGGTCCATGCGAGGATGGTACGCTGCGCAGCGAATCAATTATGACGCGCCGCCACCGGCAATTCCCAAGGCAGCCGACAATTCGGGCGGACTTCCCCGCAATCAAGTTTCGTTGACAAATATTTTTGATCTAAAGTGTGGTCGGCAATTCGATGTCATCACACGCTATGTGGACAATTTGCCTGCCGTCAACGTCCCCGCCTACATGGCGTTTGATGCAAGATTCTCTTGGAGCGTTGGAAGAAATTTCTCTGCTTCGGTTGTGGGGCGAAACCTGTTTGACCCGCGGCACCCCGAATACGGTTCCAATATCTACACCGGTGATGTAGCGACCGAAGTTCCGCGCAGCCTCCACGCGTATCTGGAGTGGCGACGATGACATCAAGCAGATCGAGACTCCAGCGATCCCATGTTTTGAGAACCGCCGTCATGGTTGGTCTGCTGTTGCTGACGATGGCAACGGTTGCGTCGGCACAAAGCGAGGTTACGCCCGAGCAAAAAATTAAAGTGGCGTATCTTTACAATTTTATTCGATACGTGCAGTGGCCTGATTCCACCTTCCTCGACAAAGAGGCGCCATTTGTGATCGGAATTCTCGACGACGATCCACACAGCCAACTACTCGAAAGGATCGCGAAACGGAAACTCGCCCGTGGGCGAACGATCGTGGTTCGTCGCTTTACAGACGTCAATCAAATCCGAGATTGTCATTTGGTTTTTCTGTCGGATTCAACGAAACCGAACGAAGTGGCTGATGTGATCACAAGGACCGAACAACAGCATTCGTTGTTGGTTTGCGATATCGTGGCAACCCCGAACAAAGACGCGCCAATTCAATTCTATTACGACCAGGACGGCACGATCGGGCTAAAGATCAACATCGCAGCGATGGAGCGGCGAGACTTGAAGGCGGATGCGAAACTTTTGAATGTCGCTTCGGTCGTCAGAGGCTGATTCAATATGGGCAACGTTTTCAAAAAAATGCGAGACGTCTCGCTGCAGACAAAGCTGACGGCGCTCGCCGCCACTGCTATCACGTTGGCTGTCACCATCGCCTGCGTGATCTTTGTGTTCCTAGATGCGCGGCGACTATCCACGTCCAAGGCGACGGAGCTAACCGCAATCGCTGAAATGCTGGGGACGAACAGTACGGCAGCGGTCGCATTTGGACAAACTGACTCAGCCGAAGACTTGTTGCGATCGACAAAGGGTCGAGACCAGATTCTGGTGGCCTGTATTTTGGATTCCGACCAGAAAGTCTTTGCCATTTATAAACGGGACGGCGCCGAATTCGTGCTCGAGCCGAAATCCATCCAGATCGGCGCGCGATACACTGAAGACGGCTATTTGGATGTGGCCATTCCGATCGTTGATGACGGAGAAGCATTGGGCACCCTGTATGTACGTGAGTCCACGGCGGAACTTTCTCAATCACTGGCCTACCAGATTCTTGCCGCTGGCGTCGTATTGGCCATTTCTATCGTCGTCGGAGTGTTTGCATCCTCACATCTTCAGGAGTTCGTGACAGCACCCATTTTGCGTCTTGCATCCGCCGCTGAACAGGTTTCACAAAACGAGGATTATTCGATACGCGTTCGCCATGAGAGTGAAGACGAAATCGGTGTGCTGTACCGCCAATTCAACGGCATGCTTGAACGTGTCGAGTCCCGGGAAAAGGCGGTCGTCCAGGCAAGTCAACGGCTCCAGGAACTTAATCAAGATCTGGAACAACGTGTCACCAACCGCACCAGCGAACTCGAAAAATCCAATGCCGCATTGCAGCAACAAATCAAGGCAAAGGATGCTGCGACCAGAGAATTGCGCGAGACGCACATTCAATTGCTGGAAGTTTCTCGTCGCGCCGGAATGGCGGACATCGCCAATGGAGTATTGCACAATATCGGAAACGTATTGAACAGTTTGAACATCAGCGCAAACTTGATCGATGAACGGGTCCGTGACTTCAAGTGCGCCAGCCTCCAGCGGGCGATCGATCTGTTGAAGAAAAACGAAGACGAACTTGCCGACTTTTTGACAAACTCGGATCAAGGAAAGATTCTGCCACGCTACCTGGACAAACTTTCCGAAAGCATGAAAGACGATCAAAGATCGGTGCTGGCCGAAGTCGAATCGTTGGCGGCCAACGTCGAACACATCAAAGACATCGTCAGGGCCCAGCAATCTCACGCCGGTGCGTTCGGCGTGATGGAGCAGTTGAATCCCGCCACGCTGTTCGAAGATGCGATCTATTTTGTTCACGATTCGTTTTCGAAACACAAGGTCGAAATCATCAAGGCCTACGAACCGGTCAGTCCGATCGAAATCGAGAAGTCCAAAGCGATCCAGATCATTGTTAATTTGATCAAGAACGCGAAAGAGTCTGTGCTGGAGAATGGTTCGGAAACCAAGCAAGTAACGCTCCGGCTGAAGCAGGTCGACGAAAACGTTTGCTTCCAAGTGACCGACAGCGGAATCGGGATCGCGTCTGACCAATTGACCACTATCTTTTCAAACGGCTACACGACCAAAAAAGAGGGCCACGGATTCGGGTTGCATGCTTCCGCGATCGCGGCGACCGAATTGGGCGGCAAACTGACCGTGCACAGCGACGGGATCGGTCAAGGTGCGACGTTCACGCTGATGTTGCCAGCTTCATTCCGAATCAAACGCGCCGCCATCGCGAGTTAGTGGTTAGTATCGGATGCCCATCGGCCGCTCCGTTTTCAGAACCGGGATTGAAGGGTCCCTCGACCGCGATTGTTAAGTTGCGATTTTTCACAACCCGGATGCGTCAGCGAGGGAAAACGTTTGTGGCTGGTCCCTCGCTCACGCGTTCGGGTTATCAAAAACCAGTGCCTAACGCAAAATCGCAACTTTAAAACTCACGCGTTCGGGCCCGAGAAAAACTAATGCGCCTCGCAAAAGCGCATCTTCAAAACAATCGCATGGTCCCGAGTATCGCAATGCGGTAGATTAGCGGGATCTCTCCAGACATTCTGACCCGACAATCCGCTGGTGACGGTCGCCCGATCGCCGCGCGAGGGCTGGTCACGTTCATGAGCAATACAACAAGAGCGACCCTTTTCATGAATCTACACGGCAATAATCGAAACAGTTCATCCGATTCCAAACGTTCGCCGCATTTCGATCGGCGACAACTATTGGCCGGTGGTTTTGGGGCGATCGCGGCGACGTCGCTCGCATCGACCGCTCGACCGGCTGTGGCCGCCGATGACAAGACCGCCGATAACAAAGCCGTGACCGGGCAATCATCACACAAAAGGTCTCGCCCCAACCGCATCGCCGTCTCGACGTATTCCTACTGGAGGTACCGCGATGACAGTAAGTTGACCATCGAAGAATGCATCGATCTTGCCGCAGAAACTGGATTTGATGGTGTCGAGATCTTGCACGTCCAAATGCAGGATGAATCCAACGCCGCGTTGCAGCGAATCAAACAACGTGCGTTTCGATCCGGGCTGGATTTATGTGGTTTCTCAACGCACCAATCGTTTGTCTTTCCCGAAGCTGACAAACGTGAAGAGAACGTCCGCCATACGATCCGCTGTATCGAACTTGCCTATGCGCTGGGAATCCCGACCATTCGCGTCAACACGGGCCGATGGGGGACGTCCAAGGATTTTGACACGCTAATGGCAAACAAAGGAATTGAACCGCGTTTGGAAGGCTACAGTGACGACGACGGTTTTGCGTGGGTGCGTGAAGGATTGGAGAAATGTTTGCCCGCCGCCGAGCGTTGTGGTGTCGTGTTGGGACTGGAGAACCACTGGGGATTGGGGCGAAATGCATCCGGCGTTTTGCGGTTGATCAACGAGATTGATTCGCCATGGTTGCGAGCCACATTGGACACCGGCAATTTCCTGGAAGACCAATATTCCCAATACGCACAATTGGCTCCCGAGGCGGTGTTCGTTCAAGCTAAAACCTATTATGGTG
>JAGQPO010000537.1 GCA_020426665.1 Planctomycetales bacterium | reverse complement strand
GAGCTGTTGGTTGTGATCGCGATCGTTGGGATCCTGGTCGGGCTGTTGATGCCGGCCGTACAATCCGCCCGCGAGGCGGCGCGGCGAATGTCGTGTAGCAACAATCTAAAACAAATTGGTCTTGCAATTCACAACTACGAAGGTGTGTACCGAAGATTGCCGCCGACCGCGTTGGGGATCCGAGTGGGATCGAATCGTTCGGCACCGGTACATCGTGCCGGATTAACGACGTTCGTCGCGGTCCTGCCGTTCGTTGAACAGTCGCAACTTTATGATCAATTGGACTTTAGCGGCACTGCATCGTCGGCTCAAAACGAAGGGCCGACGAAGTTGACACCGGAGGTCTATTTGTGTCCTTCGATGTCGTTGCCCGACAGCGGATTGGTGTCCCAGGGTTATTCGAGCTATGCCGTATCAACAGGAACAAAAAAGTATCGTAATCAGATTCACAATGGAGCGATCATTGATGCGATGAATGTATTTCGCGATGAACGAGTTTCAGCCGGCGTTCCTGCCGATGCGTCTTGGATGTCTTGGATCGAAATCGATGATATCTGTGTCGCCGATGGCACCAGCAACACCTTGTTGGCTGGGGAGTTCGGTGTCCAGATGCGAGAGACGTCATCGTTGCCGTTTCCGTTTCCCGGCGCCGGTGGAGAGGCTGCGGGCAAGTGGGCGCAAAGTTATCCCTATCATTCGACCGCTTCGGTTTTTGGAACCTTTAATGCCAAGTCGATCTCGATCTTCGACATTCCTTCCTACGAATCGTTTCGCGGCCCACACGTATCCGGTGTTCAGTTAGTCTTGGTCGACGGTAGTGTTCGCTTTTTGACCGATTCGATTGACGCGATCACACTTGGGCGACTTGCCGCGCGGAACGACGGTGAAATCATAGACGGGGAGGGTTGGTGATGAACCGATCACAAAGAATCCCACCTTGGTTGCTTCTTTGTGCTGCCGCGTTGGTAGTGTTGGGTTGCAATCGCGCAGAACAAACCGATGTGTCCGTAATCGGTACCGTCACCGCGGCGGGCGCACCGCTGTCCGGCGCCGTGATCACATTGGAACCGATCGCCCCGACCGGTGGTCCGAACGCCTCGGTCGCAGTTTTTGATGGGCGTTTTCGGATCGGCTCTGATGCCGATCTTCGGGGCGGTCGTTATCGAGCCAGGGTGTCGATGATTCCAATCGAGATTCGACAATCGATTCCGGCCAATGCAGTGCAGTCGATGCCGTCGGGCGACGTGGTGATCGATCCGCGATTTGATGCCAACAGTGAACTTGTTTGTGAACTTAACGTCGGTCAAGCGAACCGACTCGATTTTTCCGTCGACTACTTACCAATCCATCAAGTGAAGAGATGAATCATATGAAAACCGTTTGTCGTGGCATCGTACTTAGTGCCGTTTGGATTAGCAGTCTTTCGATTGTCGCACCCGTTCATGCCCACATGCCGTGGTTGGCGAGCGATGATGAAGGAAAGGCCATCTTGTGGTTCGGCGAATCACCGAGTGATCGGACCTATCATCTGCCAAAGTCTGTCGCATCGATCGCGTTGAATGTGGACGGCAAGGGTGTCCAGCCAACAGAGGTAATCGAATCCAAAGAATTTGTCGGCTTGGTGAGTGAACACAAAATCCCAACCAACTCGGAAGTGTTTGGAACCGTAACGTACGGGGTTTACCATGGCATGAAGCTGACTTATCACGTCGAACACTTACCGCATCAAGATTCCGCGACCTGGCCCACGGCGGCTCGCGAGAATGCCGATTTGCAAACCGTCGTGACGCGTGCGTCCGATGGCGGCGTGGTCGCGACGGTTCTGCGCGATGGAAAACCCGTCGGAGGCGTCGGCGTAAAATTGTTTGGTGAAGATGGTACCGAGAAGGGGCGTGCGGAAACCGATGCCGTCGGGATGGTGACTTTTTCCGATTCACAATTAGCACCGGGATTGAACGGATTGCTGGTAAGCGTGCAAGACGATTCAGCATCAGGCACGCTCAATGGGATGCCGTACACCAATGCGGCGGAATACCTGACGGCAACATTTGTTGTTCAAGCTGCGAAATCCAGTGACGATCGCGAATATCCGGCGTCGGTCATCCGATCGGGAAGAGCGGATTTGCCCGAGGAACTGACAAGTTTCGGGGCGGCGATCGCGGGGGGAAAACTTTATGTCTACGGCGGCCACACCGGCGCCGCGCATTCGTATTCCGTCGACGAGCAATCCGATCGGTTTTGGTGCCTTGATCTGGATGACAAGTCCGCATCGTGGCAGCCCCGCGCCGGCGGGCCGCGATTGCAAGGTTTGGCATTGGTGCCGTGGCGCGACGGCGTTGTCCGGATCGGCGGGTTTACCGCGATGAACCAAACCGGTGCGGACCACGATTTGGTTTCGCAATCTTCGGTCTCGATCTATGATCCCATAGCCGACACGTGGACGGACTTGGATCCGATGCCGGAACCCAGGTCTTCGTTTGATGCCGCGGTCCTTGGAAATCGAGTTTACGTGCTTGGCGGATGGCAATTGGACGGCGACAGCGGTGATGGTCGGTGGCTGGGCTCGGCGTACTCTCTAGACCTGTCCGATGCGGGCGCCAAGTGGCAGCGGTTGGCCGAGCCGCCTTTCCAAAGGCGAGCATTGAGTGTTGCGGCGCACAGGGGACGACTGTATGCAATCGGCGGAATGCGATCCCAAGGTGGGCCGACCGTTCGAGTCGACGTCTATGATCCGGTCAACGACCGCTGGGAGTCGGCGCCGAATCTTCCGGGCGAAGGCATGTCAGGATTCGGATCGTCCGCGTGTGTCAACCATGACAGAATGTATGTCAGCACGATGGACGGGTTCGTGCATCAGTTAAGCGACGCCGGGACAGGGTGGAAAACGATCGGGAAAATAGAACCGGCCAGGTTTTTTCATCGCTTGGTTCCGTTGGGCGGCGACTTATTGATCATCGGCGGTGCCAACATGCAGATCGGAAAGTTTACCGAGATCGATCTGGTCCGAGTGGGCGGATGACATCGTCTTATCGAATCGCACTGGATTCGGAAGACAAACGCTGTCGGGCGCCGGGCTGGTTGATCAATTGCCAATAGGTCAGTTCGCCGTAGGGACGCGGCGAAAGTTGCCGGCGCTGCTCCGCCGGCAAATGGTTGCGGACAAGTTGGTACAAATCTTGAAGCATCGATGGCGTGTCACCGTAGTAGCTGTGCCCCAGTAAGCTGAGGTCGATCCCGCTGACGTCTACCGTTTCGATTCCTTCGACAACGACGATGGAATCGCCGCTCTCGCCGGCACGCGGATATCCATGAACCTGTTTCGATGCAACCAAGGCTTGGTCATCCGACGATGCGTACAGTGTGACGTGGTCGGCAACTTTGGCCAGATTCGGCGCCAGGTCCCGACGAAAGCGATCCGCATCGACATCCGGCGCCGCCAGGACGACTCGATCGAACAGTTTCTTAGGTGTCGCTGCTTCGGACGTGGCGGTTGACGCTTGTTGCTGTTCCCAACCCAGTTCGACCATTGCGCCAGTCGCAGGCCGGTTGCCCATGCTGTGGGCGACGACGTTGATTGATCTGGCGCCACTTTCGCGGGCGAGTTCAAGTAAAAACTGTTTGAGATGCGTTTGAGTCCAGGCGGCATTGGTTTCGTCCACGGTGTATCCAAACAATTTCGCTTGACTCGGCCAGCTGTAACATACCGGGACGCCTTCGAACGGAAGATCGATGGCAATTTGGGCCGTTCGCTGAACGGCGGATTCAAAGTCGACGTTGTAACCATGGATAAAGACTAAGATGTCTTGGTTGGGCGACAGGGCAACGGTTTCGTTGAGACGTTGTTTGAAGTCGCTGGGCGACAATTCGATCGCACTGGTCAAAACAATGTGTTCGCTTTGGTTCTCTCGCACTTCGAATCGAAGCAAACTGGGTCGTTCAATCACGCCACGTTGGTGGATGTCCGGGACGGTGACCTGTGCGATTCCGGTGACCAATGTGCCGCGACCCGCGTTGTATGCGACACCGTGCTTTTCAAGATGTGTGGTTCCCGACACCAACAACACAGCGGCACCGGCCGAGGCGATACCACCGAAAACGCTGAAGGCCAAGGCGACCTGAGAACGGCGACGCCAAAAGTTGACGCCGGCAAACCCTAGAAAGGCCAGTGCAGAACCGGACAGCAATACGAACGCGTCGCGGTTGCCTGTGATCGCGTAAGCGGACAAAGGCACCGAGTCCTTGGCACGATCAGTTGCATAGTATACCGCGACGGTCGCGAATCCACCCTCGGCATCATGGGAGGCGCCGGCGGGAAGTGTTGTGAACGGTCCCGTCGACGTGCTGTCGATGGACGGAGTGTCAATTTGTTGTGGTGCCGCAGTTTCAATCGCCGGTTCGACCGACATCCGCTGCGGAGCGGCCATTTCCATTGCGACTGCATTCTCCGGTTCAGAGAACGCGGACGATTCGGCAAGCATCGGCTCGGCAAGCATCGGCTCGCTAAAAATCGGCTCGGAGACTTCCCTTGCCGATCGCATCGTTTGCAAGGACATGGATTTCGGCGTCGATATTCGTGGAGACTTCGAAATCTGGGTAGCGGTTTGGGGAAACGCGGCTGAGAGTGATGGAGATTCTTCAGCGCCGGAAAGATCGCGCTGCTGATCTATCACGGCGTCCTGGTCGGTTTGTATGGCTGTGTCTTGACCGACCGGTCCAGTGTCATCGTTGATTGTTGCGTCGTCATCGCTAATTGTTGCGTCGTCATCGCTAATTGTTGCGTCGTCATCGTTGGTGATTTCAGTGTCGTCAATCACAGGCTCGGCTGCAGCGTCCGTCTCGTGCATCGCCTGATTTGCTTTTTCGCTGGAACAACCTGCGGTCACTACGAATGCTAGCATCACGCCGAGAAGGCAGGTTCGATGAGTGCAGGCGACAATGTGCATGATTGGACAGCCGTTGCGGTGGTGAGCGTTTGGAGCGTCGGGCCAGACGATTGCAAAGTTCATCGATACCTTGCGTCGATGGTCCAGGTCGATCCCAATCATCAACGATCAATCTTTACCCGGATGCATCAGATTTTGTCTACTGGCGTTGTGTCACCGAATAAATTCCGAACTTAACTGATCCTGGGAATCGCAACCCGAATGCGTCAGCGAGGGACCAGTCACCATCGGTTTTCCGTCGCTGACGCATATTGAAGTTGCGTTTTTGCGACAAACCTCTGCTAAAGTCGCGGGAAATCGGTCGTGGCTGGTCCCTCGCTCACGCGTTCGGGTTAGGAAAATCAAATGCCGCAGACAAAAGCTCAAGATCAAAACTCACGTGTTCGGGTGATGACAAGGCAATGCAACACGCAAAAGCGCAACGTCAAAACTCACGCGTTCGGGCCCGCGAAAAACCATAGCGCCGCGCAAAAATGCAACGTCAAAACCTACGCAATTCGGCATGTGAAAACAGGGAGTTATTTCGGGGCAGTTCCTATGCAAAGCCGCCTCGTCATTCCTATCAGTACGTAACGAATCAAATGCGATTGTTTCCAACCACGTCTGTTATCGTGTCGGCGCTTCAATTTCCCAATTTGCTGCGTCAAGTGTTGATCGGATTTGCCCACCAGACGTATCGAAAGTTCGAGATCGTGGTGGTCCAGGACGGTCGAAGCGATCAGACTCGTGCGGTCATCGAAAGTTTTGCGGTCAACACTGACTTTCCGGTCCGCTATGTGACCGAGGTTCGCGCCGATGATTTCAAGACCCAAATTTTGAATCGCGCGGTCCAGTCGGCGGAGGGCAACTATCTGATCTTTACCGATGGCGATTGTGTACCGCGCGATGATTTTGTGATGGAACATTTGCGGCACGCCACTCCCGGACGTTTTCTGTCGGGTGGATGCTGCCGCTTGGATCGCAACTTGACCAAACGCATTCTGGAGGGTTGTGTGCGTTATCAGGAATTCACCGATCCGAGCTGGTTGAATCAAGCCGGCGGACGCGTCGCGAAAAAGTGGATTTGGTTTCAGAAGCGGACGGCGCTCGCAAAGTTGATGGACCTGGCCACGACGACTCGTCCGACTTTCAACGGTCACAACGCATCGGTGTGGAAAGCGGACTTGCGAGGGGTCGACGGGTTTCGCCACGAAATGCGAGACGGCGGCTTTCATCGTGAGCTTGGCGAGCGGTTGGAAGATATGGGCGTGTTGGGGATGCAGATTCGTCACCGCGCCGTGTGTTACCATCTGGATCATGACGGCGTTGACATCAACGATTCTCTTTGGCAGCGAAGTCGGGCAGTTCCGAACGCTGCTTGATGGACGCCGTTTTGCACTTCGATCGAAGTTCCCCTCAAAAGCCGACCAACATTACGGTATCGCTTTCATGAATTGGCTAGAGCCCGTTACGCTTGAAGATGACGTGATTCGCCTTGAAGGGTTGGAGCTGCGCCATCTTGATGACCTATGCGATGCGGCGCGGGACGGGAAACTATGGGAACTTTGGTACACTTCGGTTCCAACGCCGGACCGGATGGCTGCAGAGATCAAGCGTCGGCAAGAATTGCTTGCCCGACAACTAATGCAGCCTTTCGCTGTGTTTGATAAGTCGTCGGCTGCGGTGGTGGGCATGACAACGTACATGAACGTTGATACAGCCAATCGGCGACTCGAAATCGGTTCGACCTGGTATCGCAAGTCCGTTTGGCGAACCGGAGTCAATTCACACTGCAAGTTACTGCTTCTGACACATGCTTTCGAGGTGATGGGATGTCACGCAGTAGAGTTTCGAACGCACTTTTTCAATCGACAAAGTCGCGCCGCGATCGAGCGGATCGGCGCGAAGCTTGATGGAGTTCTCCGCAATCACCAGATTACGGCCAACGGAACGCTGCGAGACACCTGCGTTTATTCGATCATTGCCGGTGAATGGCCGACCGTCAAAGCTCACTTGACGTTCTGTTGTCGGTCCCGCGAGTGAGTTTTCCGGGTAAGCCCCTTTGGAATTTCCGCAGAAACACGTGTCCGGCCCGGTTCCCGGGCCAGAAGTGTGGCAGAGAACTCGCCATTGATCGTCATTTTCCATTTTATGGGCGGGCGAGATCAACTAGAATCTCAGGTTGGAACTTTTCGCCCTGGTCTATCATCAGACCCCTCGAATTGTCGATTGAACCGGCAACCAAGGTTGCCGGTACAATCAGATTTACCCGAGCCAAGGGTTACCCGACCCACTGTCCGCCCGTTTTTCCTGGGATTCACCCATGAAGTCGCGAAGATCGTCATGCGAGTTGTTTGAGCCGCGCCAATTGCTTGCCGGTGACGTTTGCCTGGCTGACGCGCCGTCGGGAGCTGTCGTCGCCGCTGAATTGGCGCCCGCTGAATTGGCATCTGTTAGCACCCAAATTGGTACCAACCAGGCTGATGGTACCGGGTCCTTTTCAGGACAAAACGATATTGCACGATCGGCCATCGTGTCGCCGGTGATTTGGGAACTCGCCGGATGGGATTTGCTGGCTGAACAGGGAGGTCAGGTGGTTGCGGTTCGCAGCCACTATCACCTGTTTGAACCGGGTGCCGATCGACCGGCGGCGACGGCTTATCTGTTTGACCGCCAGGAAGACGGCAGCCTGGTGCAATCGGGTTCGATCGAATTGTCGTTTATGCCACAGGAATTGATTCTGACCGAGCAAATGATCTTGGTTGTCGGCAGGTCATTTAGCAATGTTACGACGGGCGTTGAACCGCTTCCCGACTTACCGGCTGTCCAAAACGCCGAGTTTACGGTCTTGCTGGCGATCAACCGAGATGATTTGACGCAAAAGACGCGGCTGACTGTGGAGGGGACGCTCGAAACGATTGCACAGAGTGGCGATCGGTTGTTCGTGTCGACGTACCCGACTCCGTCGCTGGATCAGTTGATGATCTATCCGCCTTTGCCGGTCATGCATCATGTCACGGTGTTTGACATCGGTGGTGAGGTACCGGTCCGATCAGCGGTCGGCGAGTTACCATCGACGGTGACTGAAAACATGATCGTCGGCAACGACATCGTCGTGGTTTCGCAGGCTGTCCATGGCGGCGTGATGCCGTTAGTGAATTTCACAGTTGGCAATGTGGATGTCGTTCAGCCCGACATTCTTCCAGAACCGGTTAGTACTTCATTGATACGCTATCGAATTGACGGCGGTAAAATCGATGAAGTTGCGCGGTTGGAGTTGCCGTGGGGACTGGAACTGAAATCAGAGATTTCCGGCGACGGAATGACTGCGGTCGTCTACTCATCGCCGTTACCCTATCCGGTCCCAGCGACGGATATTGTTAACCAGATCGCGTCGTCGGTTCATTTGATTGATCTTTCACAAGACCAGCCGGTTTTGTTTCAAACCGTTGAAATACCTACGCAAGGAATTGGTTCGGTGGTTGAGATCGGCGAGCGGGCGTTGGTTGTCGCCGATGGGCGTGAATCGTTGCTTGTGGTCAACATCGACCAGTCGATTGACATCGATGCGAAAAACCGCGTGCGGCGAATCGCTTTGTCCAGCGATCCCAACCGATCGTACCCTGGTGTGACGAGTGTTGCTGAGGTCACCGCGGACCTGTACGTCGTTGCCAGGCAATCATATTTCACGGTCAACGCGGCTGCGTCGATTCTGCCTTCGTCCACCTACGATATCCTGGTGGTTTCATTGAACGACGGGGCGGTTGTTTCGGAAACGACGGTGGACGCGACGACGCTCGCGATCTTTGCGCCCGACGCTTCGACGCCTGATTTGATTCGTCTTTATCCGTTGTATGGTCTAACAGATTCAAATCAATTGGTTGTTGGATCGATCAGCGAGACGGGGAAGTTCAGCACGACGGCATCGATCGATTTGACCGGAACATTGGAAGTCGA
Source organism: Planctomycetales bacterium (assembly GCA_020426665.1). Taxonomy (GTDB): domain Bacteria; phylum Planctomycetota; class Planctomycetia; order Pirellulales; family Pirellulaceae; genus Stieleria. The sequence goes on along the minus strand of JAGQPO010000537.1, from coordinate 1,561 downwards.
TGCGGACGAAAACCGCTTGATCTTGCGACAGATTGACCAACTGGTCGAGTATCGCTGGGACGATCTTGGTCACCCGATTTTTACACCACTTGGCGAACCTTTGCCCGCGCCACTGGCGGTCGATGACATCTTTGAACGTAACGCCGAATCACGGGACCGATATTTGGACGTGTTGGCAAATGATCAAATCGTCCAACACGCAGCCGTAGGACTGCCTCAAATCGTTGAATTGATCGGCGCCCCGGCTGGTGTCGTGATCGCGCCGGGAGGTCAACTGTTGCGTTTGACCGATGACGCGACGCTAAGCGACGGAACCTTTCAGTTTGACTATGTCCTTAGCCAGGGCCGAGAGCAATCGACCGCCACCGTCACGTTGACGCTGTTCCACTACGATAACTCCGACGTGCGGCAGGCCGTCCAGCGAATCGTGGCGCAGGCGGCCGTCGATTTGGGTGTCGAAGAATCTGAAATCCAAATCGGAAACGAACAACGTTGGACCAGCCGCGTGATGCCCGAACTCGTGGGTGACTCGGTGGCGAACCCGTTGGGCGGACAATTCGGAGTGATTGTCGATCTGGTCGTTGCAAACGAACTTTACCGCTACGCAGCGAATTTTGAAAACGATGTCGTCCAATTAAAAAGTCGTCAGTTGGCAACCGTGATGTCGCTTTCGATGCGAATCGTTGATGCCGACGGCAATGCGTTGGAGTCTGTGAAAACCGGCGACGAGTTTTTCGTTGAAGTGATCGCCCAAGACTTGCGAGAGTTCGGTCAGGGAGTTTTTGCGGTCGCGTTTGATTTGCCGGTGCCGGCCAATCAACTCGAATTAACAGGCGAAGTCGTTTTGCTGGGTGCCTTTGACGACGTTGGCACACCCGTGATTGGTGACGGAGTGGATGAGTTTAGCGCACTGGAGACACTGATCGAGCATCCCGGCAACGCTTCACAACCGGTCGTGCGTTTTGGCCTTCGGGCGATCGCCGGCGGCGTGACGACATTGCGATTGGACCCGGCGGAATCGTTGGGCGCCGAACTGTTGCTTCGCGGTAACAACGAAGAAATCTCTCCGATCGAAGTTGATTTCGGAACGCTCGAATTTTCAATCGACGGTGTGGACCCGACCGACACCGATGCCAACGGAGCAGTCACGCCGGCCGACGCGTTACGCGTGATCAATTTCTTGGGGTTGTACGGCACCGTCGCCGTTGACCAGCTTGAGACATTGAATCCGGGCGCCGAAGGCGAGACACGTGTCGCGGAAATCAATGCAATGCGGCGACTGGATACCAATGCCGACGGAAAGATTTCCGCACGCGATGCGTTGCAGGTGATCAATAAACTGGCGCGAGTCTTCTCGTCGGCCAACGCGGAGGCAGAGTCGCCCGGCGTCGCCACTCAAATCGGGTTCCTTGACGACGATGATGACGAATTTGGGGCAATCTCGATTTAGGGACTGTCCCGCAACAGTTTCCGCAATCAACTTTTGACGCTGCCCACTTATCACAACCCGAATGCGTGAGCGATGGACCAGTCACGACCGGTTTTCCCTCGCTGACGCATT
>JAGQPO010000536.1 GCA_020426665.1 Planctomycetales bacterium | reverse complement strand
ATGTGCGAATCGGTTCTCTGGTCGTGTCAAATCGGCCAATGAATTCGCTTTCAAGATCGCGGTCGGCATCCCATAGGTTCCGACCGTCAATGCCGACGTTTCGGGAATGCTCCAGTTATCCGTCACCCGGCTGATCGACAAATCCATCACCTGTTGCAACCTGGCCAATCCGGTCATCCAATGCGGTGACGCGGTTAATTGTGCCGCTGCGGATCCAGTGTTTTGCCATAACCCGGGCGCCTGGATCGCAGTGCCCTGAGGGAAGATGGCAAGATTCGCGGCATTGACGTCAGAAACCGGCAGCAAGGTCGGGTTTCCGTTTCCGGGTTGCAAGAACGGAATGGTTGGAACGTTCCAAGTCGCCGGCGTCGGACTGGGGACCCCCGAACCGTTGCGAATGGCCATTTCCGCGGGCGTCAAATTCAAGTCTGGACGAACCAGCAAATTACGGCGGTGCAAATTAAACCGGTCGGGCATCAAATCTTCGTTGCGATCCAAGTACACCGGGTGCAACGTAAAGTTCCCCCCGGCGTCTGGAACCGATTGATCGTACAACAGTGATCCGTCGGCGTTCCGAACCCATTCAGGCGACGTCCAATAAGCGACCTCGGCGACGTTGGAATAAAACGGAACCAAATCGGTGGCGTACGCTGCGGCTTGCGCGTTCATGCTGGTGTCGTACAGATTGACCTCGGCTTGAGTCATCTGGCCTTCCATGAAACGCTTCGCATCAAGGATTCCGCGGGGAATGAACCCCAGGAACGGAGCTCCTTCGCGGGCGCGCGTCGTGAAGGCCAAATAATCATCGATGTCACCGACCCGGCTGTCGGGAAAGTACGTGACCGTTCGAGGCGTCGGGTGCGGAACACTTCCCAGCAACGTCGTCGAATCGGTGAACGGACCTTCGTGGTAAACCAAATAGCCCTCGGCCGATTCCACCTTTGCCGGCGGAGTCATCTCGCACGTCGCACGTCGCAATTCGTCTCGCAAACGAATGGCAACGTCACGCAATCGAAGACTCAAATCCATTTCCGACTGTCGTTCGGTGATCTTGTCGCCCAACAATTTGTAGGCGCGAGCCAAGCCGAGCATCAGCAGCAACGCAGCGGTCAGTGCAATCAAGACTTCCAGGATCGTGAAGCCGGTTCGTTTGCGAATGGTTAAATCAAGCATCTTTGGTCAGTCGTTGGTGTCAGAAACATGAAACGTTATCTCCAACGTGGTTACTGCTCCACCTCGGAATAGAGAATGGTTTTCTCGGCGTTCATGTTTTTGCCTCGGAGAAATCCGATCGGAATGGTTCGGTCAATCAGGAACGTTCCCCGGCTGCGTTCGGGCTGGCCGGTATTGTTGATGTACTCCGCGCCGACGGCTCCGGTGGTTGCGTCAACTTCGAAATAGCCCAACGTCACACGAACCAGGAACACGTTGCTGTGGCCGGTCGTCATGTTTGCCATGCGAGCCGCGTTCTTGTAACGGAAGAACGAATCACGATCCAAATTGCGTCGGTTCATGTGCAAGTCTGCCTGAGGCCGTTCCAACAAACCGGAGTTGACCAACGGCATCCGCAGATCGCGAACTTCGGGTGTCGGGGGAGTTAACGCGGGCGCAAATCCACCCACGTCCGGGGTTTCGACGGCCAACGAGAACGATGTGTCGGCGGCCGTTGCAACATTGGTCCTCTGTGCGTTTGTCATGGTTCGCACATCAAAGTCGGGGTGTGGACGAAGCAGCGACATGTCATGTGTTCGACGAGGCACACCCACCGGCAATCCGCTTGGTCCCAACGAAGTCGGTTGCGCACTCGCCGATCGGTCCAATGTTCGCATGAAGCGCTGAACCGAAGGAGTCAAACTGGCTGCGGCCGGTGCAAAGACACCCGCAAAACGAGTCGGGTATCGATAGTCCAGTTCCGGGTTCCGGCCGTTGACGGACAAAAAGGTGCCCGGCGCGGTTTGGTCGTAACCACGGCGCGATTCAATGAACGCTTTGAAGCTGTGACCAAAGCTGGTATCAACCGATCGCATGTATTGGTTGTCTTGGCCTAACGTTTCCGGCGCGCCATAGACATTGTCCAACTCGAAGGGCGTGGAAATACCCCAGGTCAGTGATCGGTAAACGGATCCATTTCCGAACAACCGAGATCCGATGTATTGGGCCGTGAACCCGTCGCCTCGAACCGAATCGTTTTGCGGACTCGCGGAAATGAATGCGTCATGTATTGTTCCGCTGCCCGGATTACTCGGGTTTTCCAATAACGGTACGGCCGTCAGTCCCGCTGCCGGTTCGATGCCGTCTAACATTTCGGTTTCCAGACGGTTCAGCAACTGCGGCGTGGCACCGGCAACGCTGGAGTACTCCGGACCCTTGCGAATGTAGTCCGGGCTGGTGTTCAAATTGATCCTGCCGGGTGTTCGGTGACGTCCGATGTAATTGTTCGGCGGCTGCAATGTTTCCACCGAACGATTGAACATGCGGTGCAATTGTTGCAGGAACGGCGTCGACGTATCGTACGTCACGCTGTTTCGGAATTGGATCTTTTCGGGATCCAACCAACGTTGACTGTCAAACCAAACCGGGCCGACATCGACATAGTCAAAGATCATTTCGAATCCGGCACGTCCACCCGTTAATTCATCGAAGTCAAAGGTGTAGTTTTCGGGGATCCCCAGACGTTGTCGACCATTGGCGAATTGTCCATTCCCGTCCTGTGTGCGGAAGTTTGCCAGGCCGGTGTCAAAGCCCAACAGATGAGACTCCTGGATATTTACGTTACCCGTCGCGATCTGCTGCAACGTTTCATACACGTTTCGGGGCAGTTCCTTCAAACCCGCGTCTTGCATCATCGACTCGGGGCTGAACGTCGTAAGTAGCCGTGTTCGTGAGACCGCCGGGACATTGATCAAGTCATAGGGCGATTGGTACTCGCGGTTCATCCAAGGAATGGTCAGCATAAAGACAAAGTCCGGCCCGCCGATTCCAAACGTTCCCACTCGTGGTGAGTTGGACATCACCGGTTCACCATATTCACGGTTGACGAAGCCCAGTGATTGTTGGAATCCAAGACTCTTATTGTCCAGTCTCAGGATACTGCTCGTTCCCGCCGGTGGCGTCGGATCGTCGTAGGCGGTGACGGTGTTCAACGTCGAAGCCGGCCCGGTCAGCACGCCGTTGTCCCACATCGCACCTAAGTTAAACGCCCAATGGGGTTCCGCAGCGGACGGGCCCGCAGGTGGCGCCGCGCGGCTTGCCCGTGTGTCACGCATTACGCTGGTGGTCATCGAAAGCGGTGAACGATGCGCACAAACAACGCGATTGCCACCGATAATCGAAGACAGCCCGCGATCCTTGGTCAGATCCGGAATCTTACGACGCGAGTCCAGTCGAACCATGGGGACAAAGCCATTGTCCGGGACGCCGGGACCGGGGGCCGGAGGCGCTACCCAAATCGATCGGTCATCGACCAATTCGCTTTGAATCACAGGATTCCCCATGGGGTCCAATTTTTGGCGGTCAACGTTCATCCGAATGTCTTCTTCGCCGTTGATGGTGGTCAAGTCCATCGGCATGAAGTCAACCGTGATGTAGGGGTTGTTTCTGGGGTGCCATGGGATAGTGGGGTCGGCCAACCGTTGCAAGAAAATGGTTGCCGCTTCCTGGTGTGTTCCTACCGCAGCCCATTCATAGTTGTTTTGGGCAAGCGGAGCATTAACGTCATGATCCAAGGGTCTATCAGGATGAAACCCATTGCTCGCGGTGTAGTCCCGGTAGCCATCACGATGGGGGTAGATATCACCTGCTGAGTTCGCAGTTGAATTGATACGAAATTCCGGGGCCAAGTAGTAATTCGAACCCGGAAGCGGTTCACTTATATTGAAGCCCATGTCAACCTTGTCCGCGGCATTGATTCCAGCGTATTGCGTCCAGTCAAAGCCGGCGGTGGGAACATATCCCGGTATTTCATTGGGGTACAGCGACTGACAAACAATCGGCAGCACGTAATTGACGTGGTGGTCACCGCCGTTGTCTTCGATGTAGAACGGGGTTTGCACGTCCGGATCACCGTTGCGGAAATAATTCAAACGGAAATTCGGACTGCCACCGGCCTGCAACGCCAAATCAAGTCGTTGATCCGAGGGTTCGTAGATAAACGAGTTCGGTCCGGGGGGCGCGGCGGGGCCGGCATCACGCGTCGAGTTTGATTTTTGGCCGAAGTACGTTGTCACGCGTGGCGCGACGACGGCGTAGTGCCCCGGAGCGAGCAATGGAGGCACATCCAGTGCAGGAACGGCGGCACCGCCAACGTCTGGTTTGTTGTAGTAGACGTTGTCCATTCGCATTCCACTATCGGCGTGACTGACCACGTTCATCGCAGCGGCCGGAGGCAGGTTGGCGAACCAGACAAAACGTTGCAATTGAATACGCGACGGATTCCCACCGGCCGCATCATTGGTCGGATCAAAATCGTTGTCCGAGAGCGTGACGTATTCCGTTCGCGTGGGGTCGGTGGCGACTCGTCGACTGTGGCGAACATCGGCACCGAAACGCAACAATTGGTTCCATGTGTCTCGTTCGGTCGCGACGTTTCCACCGGCCGTCCAAGTCAACGAGTTGTTCAAGTAGTCAGCCGTGTCCTGTGTGTCGCCGCCGGCGTTGTGCAAATCAACCAAGCGGTCGGCATCAAACATCCAACGTGAACTCTTGTTGTGATCGCCGTTGTGTCGCTCGCCAACCGCCATCCGCCAGACGGGGCTGAGCGTCGCACCGACACCAACTACGCGGCCCAGGTCCAATTCGTTGTTGGCGGTGTAAAGATCTCGCGGCAAACTCGGACGCCCGTCAAACGGACCACCGACCGGCAACACGGGTGAGAGTGCCTGTAGTTCGACATACGCGCTGCCTTCGGGTTTGCGGAACTGGTCCATGTCGCTGTCCGATCTGTACGCACCGGGATCCGTGTCGTCGTCGCGATCCATTTCACCGTCGGCCGTTCGATTCGGTCCGGCAGCGGTAATCTGTTTGGGAAGATTTCTTTTGACCCGTTTGTCATGCATGGCAAACGTTTCGGTGATTTGTATTTCCGGCCGCTCCATCCCCCATACTTCATTGTTGACCGCTTTGGCCAAGTTAAAACCGTCAGCGTCAAACGGGTTCGGATCGTATCGCAATCGGGTAAATGCTGAATCGGTATCACGATAATCGACCGCGGTCGCCGCCCACTGTGCAAGTTGTCGGGCGACGTATGCATTTTTTACTGCG
>JAGQPO010000535.1 GCA_020426665.1 Planctomycetales bacterium | reverse complement strand
TCTGGCGAGGTCCGATGCTGCACGGTTCGATCAACCAGTTTCTTGGCATGACTGAATGGGGCGAACTCGATTATTTGATCATTGACATGCCTCCCGGTACCGGTGACGTCGCGTTGACACTCTCACAAGCCATCCCGCTTGCCGGCAGCGTTGTCGTCTGCACGCCGCAAGAGGTGGCGTTACTTGATGCCGTCAAAGCGATTGCGATGTTTCGCAAGGTCAATATTCCGATCTTGGGAATGGTCGAGAACATGAGCGGGTTTCTGTGTCCTGATTGTGGAAAGACGTACGAAATCTTTGGAAAGGGCGGGGCGCGAGAGAAGGCCGAAGCGATGGACATCCCTTTCCTGGGCGGATTGCCATTGGATATCAAGCTGCGCGTCGCAGGTGACGAAGGGAAGTTGTCAACAGCAATCAACGAAGACGACGCCGCACGTGCCCCGATCGAACGAATCGCTCAGGCAATGGTGCGCACCTTGGCCGCAAGAAACGCAGCGGCGCCGCCCAAGCCGACCCTGCCCACGCTGTAAGGCCTACAGAAGAAGAATGCGCCCGCTGTGAAGTTGCGCTGTTGCGTGCAGCATTGCCCTTCATAACCCGAATGCGTCAGCGAGGGACCCGCGCGCAAGTTGCATTGCCTTTCATAACCCGAATGCGTCAGTTTTGAAGTTGCACTCTTAGCGGCAAGCCTCTGCTAGAGGCGCGGAAAATCGGAGGTGGCTGGTCCCTCGCTCACGCGTTCGGGTTATGAAAACAAATGCCCCACGCAAGGCCGAAACTTCCATACGCACGCGTTCCGGTTGTGGCTGACAGTGTTGACCACGTCCAAACGTCGTCTCGGGAGGGCTTTCCGGGACCCAAAAACGCGGTTTTTGCCTTTCTAAAGCCTCGTTGCCAACGAAAAAACCGCCCGATGGGGGTAGCCACGGGCGGTTCGGTGAATGGATAAGGCCGATTCGGGATCGGCGAAGAGAAAGAGTCTAGCGACGCTTCTTAGCGGCCTTCTTCTTGGTCGCCTTCTTCTTAGTAGCCTTTTTCTTGGCTGCCTTTTTCTTAGCTGCTTTCTTCTTTGCAGCCTTCTTCTTGGTTGCCTTCTTCTTGGTCGCCTTCTTCTTAGTCGACTTCTTCTTGGCAGCTTTCTTTGTTGCTTTCTTCTTAGCCACGTTTTTCCTCCGCGGAATTGGAAAACGATGGCGAGACATTGTGACTTGCACGGGAACGATTCCCAACAAGCCACCGGCCACGGCTCACCATGCGTTAGTAAGTGTCAATCAACATCGAAGTCGGTCATCCAACCGTCCAGTCAACATCGAGTGACGTAAACCTGCGGTATTTGTACGCGCTGCGTCAAATTCCGCAACATGTTTTCGAAAAAATTGTGCTTGCAACACCGCTCTCTTTTGTTACGTCCGCCCTGCAACACACAGCTTTTGGATCGCAATGGAACCCTCGCGCATGATCCATTGTTTGCACACGGTGACGTTGCATTGTTGTTCGAACAGTCGCGAAGTCTTGTTTTCACCTTGTTGACGCAAATATTGATACAGCAATGCGTTGTGCGCATTTGCAATGCATGCAAATTAAGTTCGATCGAACGTTGCGCACACTTCAAGATGGCTTGGACGTCGATCATTGCAACGCATCGTCGCCCACGAACAGGTCTTCCACAATGGTTTCTAAACAAGCCTGAGAACGAACAAAAACTTTTTGAAAATTTTTTTGTGTTTGATGCTTTTTGGCAACTGTCGCGTCTTACTTTTTGCATCAACATCGCGCATCACGACGCGATGCGCGATGAAAAAACTGATCTTGATCGGGCGGATGATGGTCGATCAACGCCAACTGTTGTTCATCGGATTCAACATTTGGTAACTGCTGAAACCAAACATCGCAAAGAAGATCGCCATCATGGGTTGCTGGTTGCTGAGTGCGTAGAAAACGAGCGCGCCGCTGCAGATCACACTCAGCCAAAGCGATTGCGCGACCGTTCCACGGTTCATCAGGATTAAACTGCGCGCGATTTGACCTCCATCGAGGGGCCAAACGGGTACCAGGTTCAAGAATGCCCACAAGACACTGGGCAAAAGATAGAACGTTGATAGTGCCAACATCCCACGACTATCCATCCTTTCGCCATCGGTGACCCAAGGTAATTCAGCCAGAAACGACGGCATAAAACGAAAGGCGGTCACTTCGTAGCCGAAAAGTTTGATCACCAGCACAACAACCAGCGCCGAAAGCAGTTGTAAACCCGGGCCGGCGGCGGAGATGATCAATTGTTGCTTTTCGCCGATGCGGGAGATCGATCGACCGGGCATGTAACTGCTGGTCGGAATCGCTAACCCGCCAAAGTGATAAAGTACGATCGAGGACTGGATTCCGTAGAACCGAAACGCCAAAGCATGGCCTAATTCGTGGATCAGGATCGAAATGAAAACACACAGTGCCCAGGCGATCATCAACGGGCCAATCCCCAGTTCTTCGCCCGCGAAGTCTTGGCAAAGATGGTATCCAAAGACGACGGCACCAAGCCAAAATGTGACTGCGATTCGGACGGGGAAACCAAGGAAATTGAATCGAAAATCGTATGCGGTCTCGGGAGGCTCAGCTAACAACATGGTGGTCGCCTGTTAGGACGTACGGTAGGTGCATCGATATCGATCGCGTGCACAAATTTGCCCTGGGGGCACAAGGGGCGCGAATCCATTCGCTGGACGGTCATCAACCTTGCCCAGAATACCGCTTTGGGGCACTCCTTTACAGTTCAGTCCCGAGCAGATGTTGACGTCGGCGACTTTATTTGCGACTCCACCCTGGGTTTGACCTATCAACAGCGGTTAAAGCACCTTGAATCCAGGATGTTCCAGCTACAATGGACTCCGTTCGCATCTTTGACCGGTCCTGCCCCATTTGCCGGTACTGATGATGCCGAGTTCGAACGAGCCGGCTTTGTCTCGCGATCCCACCATCGATGTGACGGCAACTTGGTTGCTGATAACATCCCCGCCCCATTATTTTTAGCGATCAATGAAAATCTGGATTCGCAACACGTTGTTTGTGCCGGTGATGGTCGGGTTGTTCTTCCATGTATCCGCCTTCGGTGATGAACGACCGTCGGGTGAAGAATCAGCCGAGGGAACGTCAATTGCGCACCATCCCAACGATCTGATGCCTTTCTTGCGTCAAAACTGTCTTGATTGTCACGACGGAGACGATGGCGAAGGCGGTTTTGATGTAAACGCCTTGGATCGATCATTGTTTGCGGGTTCAACAAGGCCTCCCGGTGCGACAAACGATACAGATGCGTTCGATCGCGACGCGCTACATCGGTGGGTACGTGTCTTTGATCGCGTTAACGATGGCGAAATGCCTCCGGCCGAGTTTGGGGATATCGACGCGGAACAGAAATCCGGGTTTCTAAAACAAACGCGTCTTGCCATTGAACAAGTGGAATCTCGCGATCATCGGCTGCATGGTCGAGTCCGTTCGCGACGGCTTACCAATGACCAACTTCAGTGGACGCTTTGCGATCTGCTGTCCATCGATGTTCCGTTTTCACCTTTGATGCCCCAAGAGCAACGGACCGACGGGTTTCGAAACATCGCCGAAGCCCAATCTATGTCCCGCTATCACCTGGCGGACCACCTGCGCATTGTTGATGCTGCGTTGGATTATGCTTTTGATCGTCTCGGCCCCGAACAAGCAGTCAAAAAACTGGAGTTGTCGGCCCGCCGGATCGCCGACAAACGAAAAGGCCAACGCAACCGCGAACCTGAAATGCGTGACGATGCGGCCGTCGTATGGTCGGGAGGTGTATCGTTTTATGGTCGGATTTCCAGTACCCAGGTCGACGATGCAGGTTGGTACCGAATCACACTGGACGCTTCGTCAATCAAAATGCCCGACGACCAGGGGCTATGGTGTTCCATTCATAGCGGAAAGTGTGTTTCGAGCGCCCCGTTAATGAATTGGGTGGGGGCGTTTGAGGCAACTGCAACGCCAGCGACCTATACGTTCACCGCATGGATCGACGCCGGACATCTGTTGGAGATCCGACCCGCCGACAGCACCATCAAGAAAGCGCGGTTTCAAGGCGGTCAAGTGGGTTTTGGTGAAGGGGAACCACAAAACGTTCCCGGCGTTGCCATGCATTCGTTGGTGATCGAGCGAATCTATCCCGGAGGCTCTCCCAAGGACGTCGCCGCGAAACTGCTGGGCGACTTGAATGTCCGTTACGACAACAANNNNACAAACGCTGGGAATTGGACAGCGAACAAAGCGAAAAAGATTTACAGCGTCAATTGAAACGATTCGCCACCGCGGCATTTCGCGGCCCTGTTTCAGCGAGTGTTCTGCAGCCGTATCGAAAGATGATTCAGCAAGGATTGGAAGATCAGAAGCATCCAATTGATATTTTGCGCCAGGTCTACCGTGCGGTTCTCTGCTCTCCAAGATTTGTTTACTTCAATGAAACGCCCGGTAGACTCGATGACCATGCCGTTGCAAATCGACTGAGTTATCTACTGACCGGAAAGTCGCCCGATCGCGAACTTCGCAAAGCCGCCGACCAGGGCAAATTGTCGGATCCCCAAGTCATCGTTCAACACACACGTCGGCTGCTTCGGGGCGATAACCTGCGGCATTTCGTTAACGACTTTTCCGACCAGTGGCTGGATTTGGCCGACATTGATTTCACGGAACCAGACCGCCGCATGCATGGCGATTTTGATCTGGTGGTTCAAAATGCAATGCTCATCGAAACGCGGCGTTATTTGGAAACTTTGATCGATGAAAACTTACCGGCCGCGGCGCTTGTCGATTCGGATTTTACATGGCTAAACAATCGGTTGGCCCGCTATTACGACATTGACGTCGACATCGCGCCGTCGCAATGGGAGCGGGTTTCGATCGCCGATCATCCCTACCGTGGCGGTTTGATGACTCACGGATCGGTGTTGAAGGTAACGGCTAACGGTTCTAACACGTCACCGGTCGTTCGCGGCGTATGGATTTGTGACCGCCTGTTGGGTGTTCCGATTCCCGATCCGCCGGCCAATGTGCCGGCGATTGAACCCGATGTGCGCGGGGCAACGACCGTGCGCCAGATTCTGGAGAAACATCGGTCCCAAACCGAGTGCGCTTCCTGCCACGCGAGAATTGATCCGCCGGGCTTCGCGCTGGAGCATTTTGACGCAGCCGGTCGCTGGCGTGACCACTACCTGACGCGTCAAAATAAATCGTACACCAAAGGCGCCAAAGTCGACTCGGCATACCGCTTGGCCGATGGACGAGAATTTGATTCGTTTGTCGCGTTCCGCAAGCTTGCCGCCGAAAGTGACGACCAGATCGCGCGCAACTTCGCTGCCAAAGTCTTGGTCTATGCGACGGGTCAAGAAATTACTTTTGCCGATCGGCGGGCGCTCGATGAAATCGTTGCAGCAACCAAAGATCAATCCTTTGGTCTGCGATCGCTGATCGAAGCGGTCGTTACCAGTCAGCCCTTTTTGAACATGTAGAGCCGAATCATGAAATTCAAAACACCAGCGATGTCGTTCGGTTTAAGTCTGCGGCGACGAAAACTGGCGCGTCGTACTGTCTTGCGTGGCAGCGGCGTCGCAATGGCGCTGCCTTGGTTGTCGGCAATGCAGGCTGTTGCGGCAACCAACCCCGGACCACATCCGCGACGATTCGTTTCGGTCTCCATCGGATTGGGATTGCTCGGCGAGAATCTGGTCCCCGAATCGGCCGGCCCTTCATACGAACCGTCACGCTATTTGGCTCAGCTGAATGACATTCGCGACCAGTTCACTGTCGTTTCCGGCACCAGTCACCCCGGTGTCTCCAACGGACACCGCGCCGAAGCAAGCATTTTGACCGCCACGCCGATCGGTAACAGCGGCAGCGCCAAAAACACCATTTCGGTTGACCAATACCTTGCCAAGCATCTCGGTGACGCGACCCGATTTCCATCGCTTGTGCTCAGCACCAGTGGGACTCAAAGTCCTTCGTACACCGAAACCGGGGCGATGATTGCTTCGGAGAGTTCGCCGTCAAACCTGTTTGCGAAGCTGTTCGTCGATGAATCGCAACAGGAACGAATGCTCCAGGCGGATCGTATTCGCAGCGGTCGAAGCATCATGGACGTGGTCACCGAAGATGCAAAACGGTTGCAACGCGAACTCGGTGCCGGAGATCGGAATCGTCTGGATGCCTACTTTACAAGTGTGCGAGATTTGGAGCAGCGGATGGCCGCCAATGAACGCTGGGCAAAGATGCCCAAACCGGTCATTGATGCCCGGCCACCATCGCCCCCGGATGCGAACGATTTGGTAGGTTGCCAAGCCATGATGCTCGGAGTCATGAAGTTGGCCTTACAAACCGATTCGACTCGCTTCATCACGTTAAACTTGCCCGGCGGCAACAGTCGGCTGCCGATCGAAGGAG
>JAGQPO010000534.1 GCA_020426665.1 Planctomycetales bacterium | reverse complement strand
ATTGGAGGTAATTTGGCTATTCAAAACGCGACGCAATGAATCTGATCAGGCAGTCGCCACTCGAATCTCGGTAGTCGGCGGAGGGAGCTGTGAAGAATTCACCTTTTGAGATCTCCGTTCTCTCCAGTTGCAGCGATCGAAAACTGCGATCACTGTTGGTGGAATTGCTGACGGTGTCACGCATTTCGATGGTGGACATCTACTTGCTCCGGCGCGTTGACCTTGACGCTTTCGGACACAAGGCGACGGCACTTGAGTTTCTCAAGCAAGATTCCAATGTCGGTGCCGCCGTCGATTGGTTGCTGAAACAATTTGCCGAGGCTGAGGGGATCGCAGCGAAAAACGGAATAGACGCCGATCGAATCATGGTACCGGCGCTGGCAACGTTTCTTCCGGAGATCGCCTGGAGTGACAAGGCCGCCGCAGAAGACGCGATCACGGGCCTGGTCAACGCCGTTCGGATCGGGCATCGTCTGAGGGAAGAGCATCGAATGGAGTTCCCCATCGTCGAAATGGTTTGTGGAACGACAGTGGAGCATCGTCGACGGGCATTGCTGGAAGGCGAATACGTTGGAGCGACCGATCATTGGGACAAGCGGTGGAAAGAGGCAATCATTGAATACCCTGCCGATAGTAAGCGTGAGTTGATTCTAGATCGATTGCGGTTGGTGCGACGGCGACTGTTCGACGCCGGCATTCATGACTGGGCGCTTGCACTCGAACTTGAACCGGGGTCATATGTGCTAGACGACGAGTCTGCCGTGCGGCATATGTTCGAGGACCTTCTTACGCGATCGAAGTACAAGATCCTGCGCAAACACGTAGGACTTAATTTCGATATCGCCCACATGAAGATTGCTGGAGTTTCAGATTCAGCGATCGAGGATTTCCGGCGATGGATGATTCACTCACACGTGTGTGATCACCCCGGAATGCATACTCGCGACCAGGTTCTTGGAACCTGGGACCCTGTGGATCGGTCCAATGCCGGTTTTTATGGTCCGCTCAAGTCGTTTACCGAAGCTCCAGATGTCGCCGGTCGAGAAGGCCTCCCCTGGTCACGCTCGGTGGCAATTGAGTTGGAAGGCTGCAACCGCATCATGTGGATACATGATAGCGTCTCCGCTCTTCGTCACATGCAGCGAGCGTTGTCAAAACCAAAGAGAGACACAGACGATTCAGAATGGTTGTTGGACACTCCGCATGAAGGTGTCGACGCACCCAAAACAGATCCAGTAATCGACCGAAAGAATCGGCGACCGCTCGAAGACTAGCGGGATAGCCGCGATTCCCGGCTCGGGGGCGTTAACCGATATTGAAGGACTGTGGTTCAACAATTCCGGCAATACAGAGTGGCAGTTCCGAGCCGCCGGCACCGATACACTTCACGAAATGGGTGGCGATTCGTATGACGGAATCTTTGACGTCGATGGAACGAACTTGACGAGATTGGAAAAGCGGGCGTTCTACCAGCACATCTACGCGGCCTCAGCGGCAACGCAGAGATTGCGAAAGTCACGACGTATCCCACTTCACCCGCGTTCACCACAAAGGCGAAAAAGCCCGTTAATTTCGGAGTCGGTGACCGGGGCTGACCCCATTCCATGGGCGATACTGGATTCGAACCAGCTCGCAGAAACGTCGCAAAACACGGATCGAAACGCCGATTCAGCACCGGAGACAGAACCTGCGGACCAATTTGCGGACCAAAACGCCGCGATCGAGTCGCTGGTCGATCTGCTGAAGCAAACGGACAACGCACAGGTGCAACGGGTGCACGCGTTCGCAGAATCGATCTTGGCCCGCTGGAAGCCGCTCAGAAGCGATCGGCACCAACCCGCGGCAAATCTCTCCGAGACGAAATTTTGACAGTCACAACGTCGCACGAAGCGTCTGGCAAGCTTCCGGAGAATGGAGTTCCGATTTCAAAATCCCGCCGGCCAAACAGAGATCACTCTGGTGCTGGATCCTTTGATCGGCTTCGCCACGGCCGCTCTCACACCGTTTTACGCGCCCCGCGACGGCGACGCGTGTCATGGATGTTGTCGGCGGCCGACAACGAGACGAGATCCAGTCGCCGAATCTGGCTAGGGAGTGCGTCAAGCTTAGGCTGAATCCGCAACAACGCATCGTGTTACGAATCGGCCAACGGCCGTCTACACCGGCAGCCTTGGGCATCGCCCAAGGAATCATTGCCACGTGACGCGGATTGACCAACGGCCATGGACAACGATCCGCGCCGACGGGTCATTGTGCATGACCGCCTGCCAACCAAATCATCCATCACTGCGCACAAACAGCGTCACTGTTGCTCCGTCGGTTAGCCCCAGACGATGGATGTGAACGGCGCTTGGCCGAAGAACTCCCGCCGTTCAATCGTAAGTTGATATCCTCAATACCGACGTGCAGGCTTGGGAGGCATTTCGCAAGGCGTGTGGCATCGTTTGGCAGTTAAGCAGACCGATCGCGAATGCGCTCCGAAAACTACACTGTTACGAAGTGCTGCTAAGGTGGACGCTCTTTTAGGGGGACCCAACCGACAGGATTTTTTGACCCGCGAATCGCCGATGCGGTTTGGGAGGTACTTGGTTACCTGCTGTCCGGATCTGTGGACTGCGACACGAACACGCGACCCGCAAAACAGGTGGTCGCCATGCAATGCCGCCGCAATCACTAGAGGTACAGCACGCGTTTCAAACCGTCGGCCGTACCATGTGGCATGAAGATTTCTTTGCTGGTTGCAACCCGATCGTCAACGATGACTTCCAGCCGCCCTGACGTGGACGGAGCAATCTCCACGGATTCTCTCAGTGTGATAAAGTCTGGTCCCACCTGTGCCAGCGCAAGCACTTGACCGGCAATGATGAGGCGAAGAACGACTGTTGCGGAGTAAGCTGATCGCATGAATATTTCTGATTTGCGATGCAGGCGTTGGGGAACTATGCCGTATCCAGTTGACCGTTTTCGACCGACACTAACAAGCATTGCAGACGCTAGCGAGTATTAAGATTGTGCATTGTCTCGCGTAAGTCGTATGAAAAACAGCCTGCAGTCCATTATTCCTTGGAGAGTTCATGCCTGCGCTCACCCGGCAAGAATACTTAGCGACCATGAAGGAGCCGATGGTAAACGTAACCAGCGCCAGTGATGAAGTTATTGATATCTGGCCGTATGTGACCTGCATTGCGACAGAGGTTGAATTGCCAGCTTACGTTTTGGAGAATGAACTCGTAGAGGTTGTTTATCGAAGTGGCGATGGCCTCCATGACCACGTACTTCTACCGACTGAAAAGGAAAACAAGTTCCTTGTCGTTGTCGTTGATCGCCCATGGTCTCGAATTGCAGGCCACCACATCCTAGACCTTAATCGCGAATACGGACTTGAGTGAATGCCGGTACCAATCCGCAAATCAACCGCGCTGACTCACTGAGGGTGAAGATTTGGCAATTTCCCAAATGTCCCACTTGTGGCTTAGCGAAGTCTTTCGCATTGCGAACGTTCCGGCGGGGCAACTTCGAACACTCCTGATTCGTGAATGCGTTTATAGCAAACTCTGATTTCATGTACTTTTTCTGGTTCAATGCCAGAACGTCGGGAGTTGGAATTCGGTGGTTGCTGTAGCTCAACGGGTACTGACAACGGGATTTCAACCAGTCTGGACTTAGATCGATGAGGACATTCGACGGCTCAGAGCGTAGCCGTTTTCTACCAAACCCCAATAATCCAAAATTTTCGTCCCGAAAACTCACCCTCGAAGCGGGCGGAGTACAATCGATCCCCGCTGGGCAGCATCGATCGAAACTCCTTCAAGTTTCACCGCATACCGGGAACATCATGGGATCAAAAGGCGGTTGGAAAGCGCGACGTCGTCGCACGAGGCCTCTTCGAGGCGAGTCGCTGGAGTCGCGTCTTTTACTAGCCAACGATCTGGCATTTAATAACCCTGGCCAACCTTTAGATGTCAACCGAGATCTGAGAGTCTCACCGATTGACGCGTTGCAGGTCATCAATTTCATTGCCCGTAACGGCGTCGACTTCGAACTGCCTTCCGATAACACGGGAACTAACTTTCCTGATGTCGATCGCAGCGATTCGGTTTCTCCGATCGATGCTTTGAATGTCATCAACGCGCTTGGTCGGCTTCAAACCGGAGTTTCTGTAATCCCTGCCGCACGTTTAGCGTACGACTCGGGTCCATCCGGTCAGGCGAACCTTGACTTCATCACCAACGAGTATTCGTTGGAGTTTGGCGTCACCGGCGGCAACGCGTCCGAACAGCTGGAACTTCGTGTCGACCATTCGGCAGATGAGCCGTTCGTCGTCGTCGGCAATATCTCCGAATCAGGCCAGGTTAGCCTGAGCGAATCTGATCTGGGTCAGTTGTTGGGGACAACTCTGAGCGACGGAGACCACCAAGTCGAGTTCAGGCTCTCCGGCAGTGACCAGGCACTCAGTTTTGTTGTCACCATCGACAAACAGGCTCCGCTGCCGGCGACGTTCGCGCTTGATGCCGTGTCGCGTGCAGAGTCGTCCAATGGCGCAGTCACCACGCTCGATATCGTCGCGATCGAAGGGATGACTCAACCAGGAGCCAGTGTGACCTTAGCGCCGGTCGGGTTGCAGATCATCGCTGATGGGGACGGTAATTTTTCGTCACAAGATTTGGCGATCAACGACGGGCTGAATCCATTTTCCAGTCGAGTGGAAGACTTGGCCGGCAATGTCTCTGAATTTAAGCTTTCAATCGCAAAGGTCTCTCCGTCACCGACTTCGTTGGACGATTCTTTTGTACTACGAGAAAGTGGGAAATGGTTGGCGGAACGCGTTTTTCCGATCGATCTGGGGCAGGTTGATGGAAATCGACGCCTCTCATTCGCGATCGATGCAATGTTCGATGAATCCGATTCAGACGTCCTTATCGGCGATCTTTTTCAACTTTATCTTGTCGACCCGACCAACCCTGGGACGACTCTGCTGGATCGTGGAGTCGAGGGGGAAGCGATTTTCTCGTTAGGAGAAACAGGGGCTAACTTTCTTCCCGGATTAGTTTCTTTTGACGGGTTCCGGGTCAACGTTGACCTGACAGCGCTGGCGGATCAGAGCCAGGGCATTCTCGTCATGCAACTAATCAACGGTGACGCCGACGATGGAACCGAGATCACCATTAGCCAATTTGAAAACCTGTCTGATCCGGATGGTAGTCAGTCGCCCGTCTTTTCTCGGAACCCACTGAGAGCCGTTCCTGGTCAGGCCATCGACGTTGGTGCGTTGACGCCGGTGAGTGATACTTCAGTACAAGTCAACGCCAAGAACATTCGGGTCGATGGTGAAGCTGGCCGCTATCTCGCTGATCTTACCGTCCGCAACATTGCCGCTCCAATGTCGCGAACACTGGCTATTCGAATTAACGACCTTCCCGAGGGTGTGACGGTCATCAATGCATCTGGACAAAGTGCGGACGGCACACCCTATCTGAATTTGGCTCCTGCAATCGCAAACGGTGGCCTCGACAGCGGGGCCGAAAGTGTGCCGATTGAATTGCAAATCTCGAACCCCCAGTTTCTGAAGTTCGAATTGGTCGTCGATGTGCTTTCCGCCGGACCGAATCGCGTTCCTGTTTTTGATCCCCTTGCGGAAATCACAATTTTGCCAGGCGAGACCATAGACGTCGATTTCAATGCCGTTGACCCCGACGGTGACCGGGTATCCTATTCGCTTGATTTCGAGGGAGCGCTTCCCTCGATGATTTTCCGAGGAAACGGGTCGTTAGAAATCTTTCCGCTCCCAGGCCAGGAAGGCAGCTACACGTTTGACGTCATTGCAAGTGATGGCCTCAGTCGATCGCGGCAGCCGATGACGCTGCACGTCGTTGCCGATACGAACCGGACCACGCGCATTTCGGGATCGGTACACGATGTCGGCGGCACACCGCTTGTCGGCGTTCCCGTTTCACTGAGTCGCATGACAGTGATGACGGATTCCGAGGGCAAATTCACGATCGAACTTCCGTCCTTTTTGATTCCCACAGAAGACTTTCAAATCGAAGTCCCGATCGGCGATGTTTACTTTGATCCGCTAAGCTCGGGCGACAAAACCATCGATTTTCGATGGGCTCGATACGACACGTCCACCGGTACCAGCGAAGCGAACCCCCGTCGCCACCCGAACCTGGTAACCAGCTTTCTGGATGCCAGCGTTGTTTACGGTTCGGACATTGAACGAGCACAGGCCTTGCGGACACTTGATGGTACAGGAAAACTGAAGACAAGCGACGGTGAGTTGCTGCCCCTAAACAATCTTCAATACTTTCCCGGCGGACCACTGGAAAACGACGCGGCGGGTACGTCGCAGCCGACCAACATGTTCGTCGCCGGCGATGTCCGCTCCAGTGAGAATCCCGCGCTTTCGAGTTTGCATACGATCCTGTTGCGGGAACACAATCGTCTCGCGACGGAGATCGCCCTCGCTGAACCGTTTCTTTCTGGTGACGAAATCTACGAGCGCGCTCGCCATTTTGTTGCCGGTTTGATTCAACACATCACCTACAACGAATACTTGCCGTTGCTGGTCGGGACAAACGCACTCTCGTCTTACACTGGATACAACCCCGACGTTCAACCGGGCATCGGAGCCATGTTCACGACCGCTGCGTTCCGGATTGGTCACAGCCAAGCGACACCGGAAACGTCCCGTACCGATGACTCCGGGGTTCCGCTTGACCCGATCACGACGCGCGAAGGATTTTTTAACACTTCCTTCATTCTCTCTGATGGTATCGATTCGATCCTGAGGGGCGTCGCGACACAGGTTGCGCAAGAAGTTGATTCTAAAGTCATCGACGAATTGCGAAACAGCCTCTTCGGTGCTCCGGGAAGCGGAGGTCTGGATCTGGCAGCGATCGGAATCCAACGCGGACGCGACTTAGGCCTGCCAAGCTACAACCAGGCGAGAGTCAGCCTGGGATTGCCAGCGGTAACCAGCTTCTCCCAAATCTCCTCGAGTGCGTCGGTACAGTATCAGCTGATGACGACGTACGGCACGATCGACAAGATTGATGTCTTCGTTGGCGGATTGGCCGAGGATCATGTCGCGGGCGCCCAAGTCGGTGAACTGTTTCGCACGGCAATCGCAAGGCAGTTCGAACTGACCCGCGATTCTGACCGCTTCTGGTTCGAAAACGGCCAGTTCACGTCCACGGAGCTGGCACAGATCCGCGCGACGACATTGGCGTCGCTGATTCAGCGGAACAGCGGGATCACCGACTTACCCGCTAACGTCTTTACGACTCAAACCGCGCCGACCGGTCCCTCGCCTGGCGGCACGGCCGCATTGGCAATGGTGACCGAGCACCGTTCGATCGACGGGGCGGGCAATAACGAATCCAATTCGGTTTGGGGGCAGACGAAATCGAATCTGTTGATTGACACAACTTTAAACTATGCCGACGGAATCTCCGCGCCCAACGGAGGTGATCGCCCCAATGCACGAGTGATTTCCAACGGAGTCCTTGCACAGTCGGAGTCGGTTCCCAGCGCCGCAGGGGTGACGACCATGTTCGTCTTTTGGGGGCAGCTTCTCGCGCATGATCTTAGCCTCACACCGACCGGCACATCGGATGTCCTCAAGATACACGGCAGCGAGGCCAGCGTTCCAGGGAAGACCTATCCCTTTGTCGCGGAGAAACTCGACCTGCTGTTGGACCATCCCACGTTCGAGGAAATCAACAACGTCATCGATCGTCCGATTTATTTGCCCGCATTGGACGTGGCGGGAGGAACGCTCGTCGACCCAAATCAATACATGTTTATTCAACAGGAAATCGCTCCGGGGGATTTCGTGGCGATCGAGTTTGCTCCTGGAACAATGATGGATCAACAGGGCAATCCGTTCACAGGCACACTTAGCATCACCGAAGTACCTGGGGAGTTCACACCGGCCGCATTGCCACCGGGAATGTTGCCGGAGGTCGTCGTCACAATTCAGCCGAGTGAGATGCTGTTTACGACCCCGGCACCAATAACGTTTCCCAATCGAGCCGGCTGGCCATCGGGAACGCAAATGGACCTTTGGTCGATCAATCCTGTCACCGGTGTATTCGATGATGTCGGCGACATGGTGGTTAGCGGCGATCAAATCGTGACAGTGCGTGGTGGGGTCCGCAACAGCAGTTGGCATTTCCCGCTGATCTCAACGGTGGGAGGCGGCAACAACCAGAACAACGAGTGTGAGGAATGTGAGGAGGGTGAATCGGGCGGGTCTGAGGTGCTGGGACATTCGGGCGTGCTTTTGGAGACACACGACCTTCCGTCGTACCAGTCCTTGGGCCAGGTTCGAAACGTCACACTCTCCTATGATTCTCTGCGAGCCGATCCACGCCCGATCGTGCATTTGCGCATGGTTGACCAAGGCTGGTCCCTGACACATGTGTTAGGGCGAATCATGGTCGACATGGGGAGCGTTGGCGTTCAGGTTCCCGGGGTAAGTGGAACGTCGGTGTTCGACACAGGAATGAATATCTTTGCCGCGACGGACGACAACGCGATGGAGTTTGCCCTTCAGTTGGATTTGCATGATCTGCCGACGGGCATCGTCTCCTACACTGCAGAAGTCGCGGCGCGGATCATCAGGGATGATTTCGAAGCGGGAGATTCAGCGACATTTCAAGACGAACTGCTAAACGTCAATTCCATCGGCAGCCCGTTTGGAAATGGATGGGGCATTGCCGGATTACTGCAAATTGTCGAAGCGTCTGACGGATCCATTCTGGTCGTCGACGGAGACGGTTCCGAGCAGCGGTATCGGCCGCCGAACAAGCCGGGCTCACCGTATAAGTCTCCTCCCGGAAATTATTCTGTCATGGAACGGTTGGGAGATGGAACCTTTCGAGAAACGACCACCGAAAAATCCGTCTATCAATACGATGGGCAGAATCGAATCTCTTCGG